>CAYRCA010000021.1:0-17762 GCA_964422565.1 uncultured Acidobacteriota bacterium
CATAGTTGGTGGTGCCGTCCAGGGGATCGATCACCCACCGGATGGAAGACGCTCCGTCGGTGGCGCCCCCTTCCTCCGCCAGGATCGCGTGGGAGGGAAACCGGTCGCGTATTTTGTCCACGATCAGTTCCTCCGCCGCAAGATCGACTTCGGTCACCAGATTGACTCGACCCTTCTTGGATACCTCAAAAGAGGAGTCTCGCCTCTCTCGAAGCAACCGGCCCGCCTCGCGCGCGATCCGGTGCGCGAGGCGGTAGGCGTCCCGCAGTTCCCGTTCCACCGTCTTCATCGCCGCTCCGTTCGTTCCCGATCCCGGTACACGAGCGCCACCGCCTCGACGGCGATGCCCTCCCGCCTCCCGATGAACCCCCGTCCCTCCATCGTCGTGGCCTTGATCCCCACATCCTCCCGGGAAAGATCCAGGGTCTTGGCGATATTCGCCCGGATCGCGGCGGCGTGCGGCTGAATCCGCGGCGCCTCGGCCAGGACCACCACATCCACGTTGCCCACCCGGTAGCCCTTGTCGCGGACGAGGCGGAAAACCCGCTCCAGCAGGATCAAGCTCGAGATGTTCTCGTAGCGCGGGTCGGTATCCGAAAAGAGGGTGCCGATATCACTCAGCCCGGAGGCGCCCAGGAGCGCATCCGCCACGGCGTGCAGCAGGGCATCCGCGTCCGAATGTCCCCGCAGTCCCAACTCGAAGGGGATGGTCACTCCCCCCAGGACCAGCCGACGGCCCTCCTCAAAGGAGTGGAAATCAAAACCGATACCGACGCGAACTTCCGGATCGCTCATTCCCCACCCGGCCGGCGCCCCGTTAAACTCAGGGACGCCATCAATGTCAAGTCGGCGACCCGCGTGATCTTCAGGTTGGCCGGGTCGCCCTCCACAACATGAACCGTCTCACCCAGCCGCTCCACCAACTGCGACTCATCCGTTCCCAGAAAGCGGTCTCTCTCGGCGGCCTCGAAAGCCCTGAGCAGCAGCTCGACGGAAAAACCCTGGGGCGTTTGCGCCAGGACCAGTCGCTCGCGGGGAAGGGTTAGAGCGACGCGCTCGTCTCGGCCAAGCTCCTTGACCGTATCCCGGACCGGCAGAACCGGAATACAGGCGCCGAACCGCTTCGTTTTCTCCAGAACCCGCTCGACCAGCGAGCCGCTGACAAGCGGACGAGCCGCGTCGTGGACCAGCACCCATCGGATCGAGTTCCCCAGTTTCCGGAGCCCCCGCAGCACCGACTCCTGCCTCGTTCCGGCACCGATCACCACGCGCGTATCGAGATCCAACTCGGCGCCAAGCTCGCTCTCCACCCTGTCCCGCCAGCCCTCGGGGACCACCACCACCGCCGTCGCCACGATCCCCCGGAAACTCTCCAGCGCCTGGCGGTAGAGTGGCCTGCCCCGAAACGGGAGAAACTGCTTGGGAGTCTCGCTTTCAAACCGATGTCCCAGCCCGGCGGCCGCCAGAATCAGAGCCACCCCCTCATTCATCATTTCACCCCGCTCCAAACAGCGGGCGGCGGGCAGCAACCGCCCGCTACCACCGCCCGCTCACTCCCGCCCCCTCACTGCTCACTGCCGCCTCCATCCCCAAAACCCAGCCCCCAGAACCCAGAACCCGGTTTCATCCAACCGGGTGCGCCCCGCTCATGGCCACTCACTCCTTCGTTTCTTCCCGGCTCTTGCCCACTCTTTCGTCAAAGGTCCACCGCCTCCAGGAAGCCGGAAACGGAGGCGACGCCGTGCACTTGGATAGGGGCGAGAGGCTCGCTCAGGGGGAGATTCCCCTCCGGCAGAATGACCCGTTCAAATCCCATGTTGACGGCCTCCTTGACGCGGACTTGGGGCAAGCTCACCGACCGAACCTCCCCGGCCAGCCCGACTTCGCCGAAAATCACCGACCGGCCGGGCAGGGGCCGGTCCCGAAGGCTGGAGACGATCGCTCCAACCAGAGCCAGGTCCACGGCTGGTTCGGCCAGAGAGATGCCTCCGGCCACATTGACATAGACGTCACTGCCCATCAGGTGAAATCCGAGTCGCTTCTCCAGCATGGCCAGCAACAGCGAGACCCGGTTGGGATCTACGCCATTGGACGTCCGGCGGGCGGTGCCGAAGCTGGTTTGACTCACCAGCGCCTGGAGTTCGACCAGGACCGGTCTGGAGCCTTGGACGGCGCCGAGGACGACAGACCCGGAAACCTCCTCGGCCCGCTCGGAGAGGAACAGCTTCGAGGGGTTGTCGACACATTGGAGCCCTCGAGAGGTCATCTCGAAAATGCCCAGTTCATTGGCGGGACCGAAGCGGTTCTTGACGGTCCGCACCAACTTTTGGTTCCGATGCCGGTCTCCCTCGAAGTAGAGCACCACATCGACGATGTGCTCCAGGGCTTTAGGCCCGGCG
Source organism: uncultured Acidobacteriota bacterium (assembly GCA_964422565.1). Taxonomy (GTDB): domain Bacteria; phylum Acidobacteriota; class UBA6911; order RPQK01; family JAPXNP01; genus CAYRCA01. The sequence goes on from CAYRCA010000021.1 coordinate 2,400, forward strand.
AGAGAGCCGTCCTTGGTGATGTGCCCGATGAGCAAAGTCGGCAGGTGGAGCCGTTTGGCGGCCTTGAGAAACCGCATGGCGCTTTCGCGGATCTGGCCGATACTCCCGGGAACCGAATCGAGTTTCTCGCTGAAAACCGTCTGAACCGAGTCGACGATGAGCGCGGCGGGCTCGAGGCGGTCGATCTCCTGGAGAATGCGCTCCACGCAGGTCTCTCCCGAGATGAACAACCGCGCCCCCCGAAGTCCCAGGCGATCTCCGCGCATCTTGATCTGCCGGGCCGATTCCTCTCCGGCGACGTAAAGAACCACGTCCCCCCGCTCCGAAAGGATCTCGGCTATCTGCAGCAAAAGAGTGGACTTTCCGATTCCGGGTTCTCCACCCAGCAGGATGACCGAGCCCAGCACGATACCACCTCCGAGCACGCGGTCGAACTCCCTGTTGTTCGTGACCACCCGGTCGAACACCTGGTTGTCGATCTCGACATAGGGGACACTGGGTCCGGACGGTGCGGACCCGGCGGGGGGGGACGACGGCTCCTCCACGAGGCTGTCCCACTCCCCGCAGCTGGGACACTTGCCCAGCCACTTGAGGCTGGCGGCGCCGCAGGACTGACACACAAAGGAGACTCTCGTCGCACCCTTCGCCATCGAGGTTTGAATTCTAACGTGTTTCGGCCGTCGGATCGGACCGTGTGGGAACCGTCGGACCCGCCGGCCCAGTCGGAGACGTCCGGTTGTCAGTGTAAACTCGGTGCACGCGAGGGCCGATCGATGTCAGCACCTCGTAGGGAATCGTCCCCAGATCGCGCGCCAGCGCGGCCGCGCACAGAGGGGACCGGGGGTCGTCGTCGAGCAGCACCACCTCCGACCCCGGATTCACCCGCGGGCACTCGGTCGCGTCGACGGTGATCAGATCCATGCTGACCCGCCCCACAACCGGGGCTGGCCCGTCGACCGTCAAGACTTGTCCCCGGTTCGAAAGGAGGCGGCTGTACCCGTCGGCGTAGCCGACGCCGACGACGGCGATTCGGCTGTCCCGGCGAGTCGTGTGGGAGGCGCAATATCCGACGGTCCGGCCGCCGGCGAGGACGTTGACGGCGAGAACCCGCGCCTTCCACTTCAGGATCGGCAACACCGGAGCCGTCGCCTCGCTGTTCGAGATTCCGTACAGCGCCAGACCGATCCGCACCGCGTCCAGGTGCGCCTCGGGAAAGCCCAGACCGGCGCTGTTGGCCAGGTGACGACGAACCCGAAGGCCGGCGGTGGCTCCACCAAACCTCTGGATCTGGCGGAGGGTGATCTCAGGATCAGAGTCGGCGCAGGCGAGTGTCGAGAAGACGCCCGCCAGTTCGGGACCGAGGCGTCGAGCCAGCGGGCCCACCCGATCTGGAGCGACGCCCAGCCGACCCATCCCCGAGTCCACCTTGATCTCCACCCGGACCCCCGATGGCACGACGTCCTCGCGGAACAGCGCCGCGGTTAGATTCCGCGCCCGGAACTCCGCCGCCTCCGAGAGATCGCAGCCGCCAAAAACGAGGATCTCCGCGTCGGGAAGACAGAGGCGAAGTTCCCGCGCCTCCTCCAGATCGGCCACCGCGAAAGCGCGCACGCCCAGTTCGTGTAGACACGCCGCGGCTCGGCGCACCCCGTGGCCGTAGGCGTTGGCCTTGACGACGCCGATCAGGGGAACGTTGGGCGCCGTCTTACGGACCACCGACACGTTATGAGCGAGGCGGGAGGGCGAGACTTCCACCCAGGATCGAGTCATTCCAACTCCCGCGCGAGGTTCTCGAACTTCGTCCACTGGTCGATGAAGGCCAGCTTCACCACCCCCGTCGGGCCGTTCCGCTGCTTTCCGATGATGACCTCGGCAACCCCGGATTCCTCGCCGTCCGAGTCCTTCCGGTACAGGTCTTCCCGATAGACGAAGAGAACCACGTCGGCGTCCTGCTCGATGGATCCCGACTCCCGCAGGTCGGAGAGCTGTGGTTTGTGATCGCCGCGACGCTGCTCCGGAGCTCGGCTGAGCTGGGACAGCGCCAGCACCGGAGTGTCCAGTTCCTTGGCCAGCGCCTTCAGAGAACGGCTGATGGCCGAGATCTCCTGCTGGCGGTTCTCGAAGCGCTGTCGCGGGCCGGTGGACCCGCCCATCAGCTGGAGGTAATCCACAACGAGAAGATCGAGGCCGTGTTCGGCCTTCAGGCGGCGGGCCTTGGACCGCATCTCCACCATCGACAGTCCGGGCGTGTCGTCGATAAACATGCGGGCCTGACCGAGGCGACTCATGGCTTTGGCCAGTTCCTTCCAGTCGCTCTTGGCCATGAAACCGGACCGCACCCGGTGGCTGTCCACGCGGGCCTCGCCGCAGAGCAGTCGCATCGAAAGTTGCCCGGCGGACATCTCCAGGCTGAAGACCCCCACCGACTTCCCCTCCCGGATCGCGGCGTGCTGGGCGATGTTCATCGCCAGGCTCGTCTTGCCCATCCCCGGACGCCCGGCGAGAATGATCAGGTCCGAAGGCTGCAGACCCGACGTCCTCTCGTCGAGGTCGGTGAAGCCGGTGGGAACGCCCGTGATCAACTCCTTGCGCTCATCCAGCGTCTGAATGTGTTCCCAAGTCCTCTTGAGCAGCTCCGGCAGGGAGACGAAGCCGCCGCGCAGCCTTTCCTGACTGATCAGGAAAATGGACTGCTCGGCCCGCTCCAGCAGGGAAGCTGGGTCCTCCTCGCCGGAATAGCTGCGAAGAAGGATCTCGTTGCTCGAGTGAATGAGCCTGCGCAGGATCGCCTTTTCTTTGACGATCTGGGCGTACTCCGCCAGGTTGGAGATCCTGGGAACCCCGTCGACCAGTGAGGCGATGTAAGCGGTGCCGCCCACGGATTCCAGATCGTTGTCCATCCGGAGGGCCTCCCGCAGGGTGACGGAGTCGATGGCCCGCGCTCCGGAGGACAGGGCCTCCATCTTGACGAAGATCCTTCGATGGGCCTCGCTGTGGAAATCGGCCTCGGTCAGCAGCTCGGCGGCCTGGTCGAACAGGCCGTTGTCGAGCAGAATCGCGCCCAGCACCGCACGTTCGGCCTCCAGGGAGTGGGGAAGCGCCTTTTCGAGACCGGCCTCATTGACCATGGGGGTTCCCTATTATAGGCGCGGTCGCCCGTTCCGGGAAGGAGGGCCGAAGGCGTCCTGAATGCGGCCGGGAAGTCCCCTCTCTCCCCAAGAACGTCGGCGAGTCCGAGTTCTCGGGCTCGTGACGGCAACCCGCGCAAGTGGCGAAATCGGCGATCCAGGACTCATCCACGAAGGGCCACAGCGGCGCCCGTGACCGTCAACCACAAGGGATCGACCGGCAGCGCCGAGCCGTGAGCCGCCCATTTTCAAGCCACGGATTACAGTGACGACACCGCATTGCTGAATGGTGTGGAAGCCCCGACACGGCGGAGAGCCACTCAGTGAAATCCGTTCAATCCGTGGCCTGGAAATCGAAGGTCACACCGCCCATCGGGCGATCAGGGTTCGGTTTGACCGGGCACGGGGCCGCCGGTCATTCTCTGAAGCTCGCCAACCTTGGTGTTCAACTCCTCCACGAACCCGTCGCTTTCGATGCCGCGGGGAATCGTTCGGGCAACCGGTTCATCCCCTTCGGGAAGCACCGACACAAGAAGCTGCGCCTCCACCTCGTTGTGGGGCCGAATCTCGACCGTGTAGTTTCCGATGTTCTTGATGGGATGCTGAAGGATGATTCTCCGCCGGTCTAGGTTGATCCCGCCCGCCTCCAGGAGGTCGGCCAGATCCTTGGACGTCACCGAGCCGAAGAGCACCCCCGTATCCCCCGCCTTCCGGCTGATCAGGACGTGCAGCAGGCCCAACTCGCGGGCCAGGACCTCGGCGTCCTCCCGGTAGGTGGCCTCCTCTTTCGCCGCGACGATCCGCAACTGCTCGACCATCTTCAGGTTCCCGGGCGTCGCCGGAACAGCGAGCCTCTTGGGAATCAGATAGTTCCGCCCGTATCCCGGCGCCACTTTGACCACCTCTCCACGCCGGCCCAAATCAAACACGTCATCGATGAGAACGACTTCCATGGCACCACACCTCACTCGGGATTCAGCGTCTCATATAGGGCAGCAGCGCCAGGTGACGGGCCCTCTGGATGGCCGTCGTCAGCTTTCGCTGGCAGGGAGCGCAGGCGCCGGTGATACGTCGGGGGACGATCTTGCCATTTTCCGTTATGAACTGACCCAGAAACCTCGAGTCCTTGTAATCGAAGTAGTACTTGCCCACGCACAACTTGCAGAATTTCTTCTTTCTCACCATTGTCGCCCTACTCCTTCTCGGCGCCTTCCGCCTCCGGTGTCGCGGGCGCCTTACGCCCGCGACGCAACTGACGGGCCTCCCGCTTCTTCTCGAACTTCTCCGCCCGCTTCAACTCCTCGTCGACGCGAACCGTCAGGAACCGGATCACGGCATCGCTGACCTTGAACCGGCGTTCCAGTTCGGTCACAGCTTTCCCCGCCGGTTCCACCAGCGTCAGAACGGTGTAGTAACCCTCGGTGTGCTTCTGCACCGGAAAGGCGAGACGGCGCTTGCCCCACTTGTCCACATCGGCAACTTCGGCCCCCATTTCCTTCGCCACCCCGGAGTAGGTCTCGACTGCCTCGTCGGCCTCCTCCTCGGTGAGCGTGGGAGCGAGAACGAATACAACCTCGTATCGTCTCATGGTCTGCGTTTCTCCTTTGGTAAAACGCATTATGTTACCACACGTGCCGCGCGGATCCCCGCGTAACCGACGACCCCACGACCCCCACCGCCACAGCCGCACGGAATGGCTGACCCCGCGGGAGTATTGGGACGCCGAACTCCCCGGCCGAAGCCCGACCCGGTGTCTCCGCGGCTCGACCGGCCGTTGACTCCAATCCCGCGTTGGCGCGGGTCGACTATCGGATCAACAGCGGGGCGATGACCAGGGACACGATCGACATCAACTTAATCAGAATATTCATGGACGGACCGCTGGTATCCTTGAAGGGGTCCCCGACGGTGTCGCCCACGACCGCCGCCTTGTGGGCGTCCGATCCCTTGCCGCCCAGATAGCCGCCCTCAATCAGCTTTTTCGCGTTGTCCCAGGCGCCACCGGCGTTGGCCATGAACAGCGCCAGGAGCACCCCGGTTACGGTCGCGCCCGCCAGCATTCCTCCGAGGGCGGCCGGACCCAGCGTGAATCCCATGACCACGGGAGTGAGCACGGCGACCAGTCCGGGCAGAACCATCTCCCTCAAGGCGGCGCGGGTCGAAATGTCCACACACCGAGCCGTGTCGGGTTTGGCCGTGCCCTCCATCAACCCATCGATCTCCCGGAACTGCCGCCGAACCTCCTCCACCATCTTGAACGCCGCCCTGCCCACGGCGGACATGGTGAAATCCGCGATCAGGAAGGGGAGGACTCCTCCTATGAGAAGCCCCACGACAACCAGCGGCTCGACCAGATTGATCGACGCCAGGCCCACCGTCTGCGTATAGGCGGAAAAAAGAGCCAGTGCCGTCAGCGCCGCGGAGCCGATGGCGAAGCCCTTGCCCATGGCGGCCGTTGTGTTCCCCAGCGCGTCCAGGCTATCGGTGATTCGGCGGGTTTCGGGCCCCAGTCCGCTCATTTCCGAAATGCCGCCCGCGTTGTCGGCGATCGGGCCGTAGGCGTCCACCGACATGGTGATGCCGACCGTCCCCAGCATGCCCACCGCGGCAATGCCGATCCCGTAGAGACCGGCGAAGTTGTAGGCCACCAGAATGGTGGCGCCGATCATGAGCACGGGGGCGGCGGTGGATTGCATGCCCACAGCCAGACCGGAGATAATGTTCGTCGCCACTCCCGTCTTGCAGGCATCCGCGATCCGACGGATCGGACTGCCTCCCGTGTACCACTCGGTCAATAGGCCGATGACCACGCCGGCGAGCGTACCCATGAAGACGGCGCCGAAGATCCCCAGCTCGAGGCCCATGGCGTTGATGGCCAACAGGGCGCCGGCCAGCAGCAGAACCGCGCTCAGAATCGTCGCCGCCCGCAGAGCCGCCGCCGGGTTCATGCCCTGGAGAACCTTGATGGAGACGATGCCGATCAACGACGCGACGAGGCCGATGCTCACCAGAAACAGGGGCAGTCCCATGTACAGCAACTTGGTTTCCTCGGTGATGTTGAGGACGGTTGCGGTTCCGGCGGCCGCGATGGCCATCGTCGCGATGATGGAGCCCACGTAACTTTCGAATATGTCGGCCCCCATCCCGGCGGTATCCCCCACGCAATCCCCCACATTGTCGGCGATCGTCGCGGGGTTGCGCGGATCGTCCTCGGGAATACCGGCCTCAACCTTTCCCACCAGGTCCGCTCCGACGTCGGCCGACTTGGTGAATATGCCGCCGCCGACACGGGCGAAGAGTGCGATGGAACTGGCGCCCATGGCGAAGCCGTTGATATCCGCCGCCTGGATAAATCCGCTCTTGTAGAGGAGAAAGGCTATCCCGACGCCGATCAGGCCCAGGCTCGCAACGGCCAACCCCATCACCGCGCCGCCGGAGAAGGCCACACTCAGGGCCCGTCCGGCGCCCGACTCATTGGCGGCCTGGCTGGTCCGGACATTGGCCCGCGTGGCCGCCTTCATTCCCAGGAACCCGGCCAGCATCGAACTGCACGCCCCGAAAAGAAAGGCCACGCCGGTCTGAAGTGCAATCATAAAGCTGAGCGCGGCGAAGACGAGGATCACGAACACAGCCAGGATGCTGTATTCGCGGCGCAGGAAAACCATGGCGCCGCGATGGATCTCGTCGGCGATCTCCATCATCTTGCGGTTGGGAACCTCGATCCTGGTGATGAAAACGTAGATCAATCCCGCCGCAATCAGCCCGACGACACCGACAACCGGGTACCAAATCGACAAGTCTCTCATGAACTCCTCCTCCCTCGGCCAGCCCGTACTGCGGTTCTTTCGCTTCGCGACATGCAGGGTGTGCGGAATCGTTTATGTCCCGGCTTACTCTATCTCGCACCCGTCACCTTCCGGCGGATCTCAGCCATCCGCATCCGGTCCGGCGCGCGAGTTAAACAGTCCCATGGCTCGATCGACGCCCTCCCGCAGGTAAACCTCAACCGCCTCCTCACACCGGCCCAACACCGCTTCCACTTGGGGCTTCTCCGCCCTCCGAAAGCGGCCCAGAACGAATCCGGTCAAAGCTCCCCCGGACGCCTCCCCGCCGATGCCGATCCGAAGCCTCGCCAAGTCCCGGGTCCCGAGATGCGTGATGACGGACTGCATTCCCTTGTGCCCTCCGGAGCTGCCGGATCGTCGAAATCGGATATTCCCCAGCGGCAGCGCCACGTCGTCGTAGATCACCAGACACCGCGACGGATCCAGACCGAAGTACCGGACCAAGCCACCCACCGCGACGCCGCTCAGATTCATGTAGGTCTGAGGCTTCGCCAGGATCACGCCTCGATCGGCGATGGTCGCACGACCGACCAGCGCCAGCTTGTGGAAGGACGAGAAGGGAACTCCGGCGCGCGCGGCCAAGCGATCGACCAGCATGAACCCCACGTTGTGACGAGTATTCCGGTAGCGAATTCCCGGATTTCCCAATCCCGTTATCAAGTGCACGGTACGGAATCACCGACAACCAGGGCCGAACCCACTCGACGGCTAACCCTCGTCCTCGGCTTCCTCCCCAGGCTCCACCCTACCCCTGCGGACCACCTCCGGTTCCGCAACCGCCTCTTCCTCCTCCTCGACCAACTCTTCCTCGGCCCGCGGCGGAACCATCGTCAAAACAACCAGATCGGGATCGGTAAGAATCGTGACCTTGTCTGACTCCACCTTCAGCTCGGATACGCGGATCGCATCGCCGATATCCAGATCGTCCACCCGCACCACGATTTCATCCGGCACATCGCCCGGCAAACACTCCACCTCGATGTCGCGCAGAACCAAGTCCAGGACGCCTCCGGACTTCACCCCCACCGGCGAGCCGGAAATCTCTACAGGGACCCGGAAGTCCATGAGTTCGTCCATCGAAACATGCTGGAAATCGGCGTGTAGAAGTGTCCCTTTCAGGGGATCCAGGAGATAGTCCTTGATGAGTACGTCGGTACTCCTCCCGCCGAACCGCAGGGAGAAAATCGTGTTGCGTCCAGATTCGGAGGCCAGAACCTCGACAATCCTCTTGGGATCGACCGCCACACTCACAGTCTCGAAGTTCCGCCCGTAAACGACCCCCGGGATCCTCCCGGTGGCCCGCAGCCGCCGGTTAGCGTTCTTGCCGAACTCCACTCTCTCGTCCGCCTCAACCACAAATTCGGCCATTCCGTTTCTCCTATCCTGAAAAAGCCGCTATTGTATCAAGATCGCGACACACGACGCCATACGCCCTCCGCGTGTGCCGCGTGCGGCGGGCGTCGGACCGGTTGGACTGGTCGGACTTGGGGCGGGTGCCTCGGGGTTGGGTCACGTCAACTGGACGAAGAGTCGGCTCACCGAGGTTTCCTCGTGAATCGACTTGATCGCCTCCGCCAGAAGCTGCCCCACACTCAGGACCTGGATCTTGGGAATCCTCTTCTCCGGGCTCAACGGAATCGTGTTGGTGATCAGGATGGTCTCGAAGTCCGACTCACCCAGCCGTTCGATGGCGGGTCCCGAGAGGATCCCGTGGGTGGCGGCCGCGAACAGGCGCCTCGCCCCCTTCCTCCGCATCTCGCGGGTAGCGTTGACGATCGTCCCGCCGGTGTCGATCAGATCGTCCACGAGAATCACGTCGCGACCGTCCACGTCCCCCACGATATTCATGATCTCGGCTTCGTTGTCGCCCACCCTCCTCTTGTCGATGATGGCCAGGTTCGCCTTGAGGTACTTGGCGTAAAAGCGGGCCCGCTCCACACCCCCGGCATCCGGCGAGACCACCGCGAGCTTCTCGAACTCCAGGTGCTGCAGATACTCCATAAACACGGGAAAGGCGTAAAGGTGGTCGACGGGGATATTGAAGAATCCCTGGATCTGATCCGCGTGCAGATCCACCGTGAGAAGACGATGGGTTCCCGCCGCCGTGAGAAGATCCGCCACCAGCTTGGAGGAGATGGGGACTCGAGGCTTGTCCTTGCGGTCCTGCCGGGCGTAGCCGTAATAGGGGACCACGGCGTTGATTCGACAGGCCGACGCCCTCTTGCAGGCATCGATCATCACCAACAGTTCCATCAACGAGTCCGCCACCGGCGGACAGGTCGGCTGCACCAGGAAGACATCCTGGCCCCGCACGTTCTCCAGGATCTGGAAACTGACTTCGCCGTCGCTGAAGCGCTTCAGCTTCACCGCGCCCAGTGGCACCCCCAGGTGCTCACAGATCTCGCGGGCCAGAGGCTGGTTGGCGGATCCCGAGAAAATCTTCAGCGTCGACATAACAACTTCCAAGGCGGGGGCCGGGGGTTGGGGCTGGGTCCTTGGAAAGGCGAAGAACCGGCAAAGAGGCAACCGCAACCCGGAACCTAGACCTTAGAACCAGTAGAAACCCAAAACCCAGAACCCAACACCAAAGTACCCACACCCGAGTCAGTCCGCGGCGAACTCAACCCCGGGTCCCGAAAACTCCCGCCGGTACTCGCTCCACCCGACCGGCCGGCAGAGAAACGTCTCGCCCAAGCCCCTGTCCCGACACCATCTGGACATCTCGGTCAGGGTGGACCAGTTACCCATGGCGAAGACCGTGGAGCCGCTCCCGGCCAAGAGCGCTCCGTCGCACCCCCTTTCCAGGAGACACGCCTTTAACCGGGCCAAGGCCGGGAAGCGCCCCATGACGGGCGCCTCCAGATCGTTTCGCAATACTCTCCAATCGCCCGCTTCGGCGATCCCGCGGAAGCGCCGAATTGTAGTATCGGTCTCCCCGATTGTCAACGCCGCCGGCCCGGCCAAGGACGGCGCCCTCAAGGACGCGTACACGTCCCGCGTGGCGAGGCCGAAGCGCGGCCAGACCAAGAGGAACGCCTCGGGAAGAGGCGGGTCGGGCAAAGGTTCGATCCGCTCCCCCCGTCCTGTTCCGACCGCCGTCCCACCCCGCAGAAAGAAGCCCACATCGGATCCGAGAGAGGCGGCCAGAGCCTTCAACCGAGCCCCCGTCAGTGGATTCCCGGCCAAGTGGTTGGCAGCCATCAGGGTTACGGCGGCATTGCTCGATCCGCCGCCCAGCCCGGCGCCGAGGGGGATCCGCTTCGTCAGGCCGATGCGGAGTCCGGTCCCGGAACCCTCAAGGACCAGACGGGCGGCCCGGACGATCAGGTTCTCCTCTCCCAACGGCACGGCGCGCCCCGCCGATTCCAGAATCACCCCGGAATCAGCCCGCTCAAACACCAGATCGTCCCGCAGGCTCACCGTCTGCAGGATTGTGAGCAATTCGTGGTATCCGTCCGGACGGCGGCCTCGGATCTCCAGCCAAAGGTTGATCTTCGCGTAGGAGGGGAGGGTGATTCTCAAGACTGCATTTTTCCCGGGGTCAGGAGGGTGGCAGGATAAGGAGCGAGGAGTGAGTCGCGGGGCACACCCGAGGGGCTTCAGCTAGAAGCTCCCCCGTTTACGGCGACTCACTCGCGGCTCCGGCCAACCTGCTCAGCCGTCAGCTCCTCCAGCTTCCCTCTCACGCGATCCGACTCCTCCTCCTTCTCGGCGTGACGAAGGGACTTCTCGTAATAGCGGCGCGCCTCCTCGGGCTTGCCCTTGCGCACATACAGGTCCCCGAGGTGCTCGAGGATCACGGGATCGGAACTCTGCAGCCGGACGGCCTCCCTCAGGTGGATCTCCGCCTTCTCCAGGTTGTCCTGCTTGAAATAGACCCAACCCAGGCTGTCCAGGTAGGCGCCGTTGTACGGATCCAACTCCACCGCCCGCTGGATGTATCCCAGTGCCTCGTCGAGTCGAATCCCCTTTTCCGCCAGCATGTAGCCGAGATAGTTCAGCACGTCCGCGAAGTCGGGATTGGAGCTCAGCAACCGCTGAAACTCGTCCTCCGCCGCCGAGTAGTTCTTCTGTCGCTCGAAGATCGCTCCCAACTGGAACCGGAGCCGCTCGCTGGCGGGAAAGTCGGCCAGCCCGTCCTCGATCACCGCCTGCGCCGTCTCGAACTCCTCCCGCGTCACATAAAGCTGGCTGTAAGCCAGGTAGAGCAGTTCCGGATCGGCCGAGTTCGGGATTCCGGCGCGCAGCAAGTCCGCAGCCTCGTCCAGTCGGTCCGAGGCGGCCAGGGCTCTCCCTCGGGCAACCAGAACATACGGATTCTCGCCATGCTCGGCGATAAGCTCCGCGGTTAACGCCAGTGCCTCCTCCCGACGGGAGGTCTCTTGGTAGATGTAGAAGAGCCGGAGCTGGACGTCTAGGTCGCCGGGATCCTCGGCCAAGACCTCCCGCAGCATCTCGACGGCCTCGTCATGCCGACCTTCCCGCTCCCGCAGCAGTGCCAAGTTCGTCAGAAAGACCCGTCGGTGGCGCTCGGCGACGGGATCGGAGGAAGCCAGGAGAGCCTCGAACTTCCGCGAGGCCCGGAGACGGTCTCCCATCAGCGTCAAAACGCTCGCCAGCTCGAAAGCAACCTGGATGTTCTCCGGGTCCCCCTCGGCCAGCTCCCCGAGGACCTCGGCGGCGCGATCCAGGTTCCTCGCCTGCCGGTAGGCCCGGGCCAGATCGAGACGCAACGGGGCCTCCTGAGGCTGCATCTCGACGACTTTCTCCAGAACGGGGATCGCCTCCTCTCCCCGTCCCAGGGCCACCAGGGTCCTGGCCATCTCCTCGTTCAACCGGGGCTCCGGCCCGTGGGCGAGCCCTCTGCGGTACACCCGCAAGGCATCCTCCAGCTCGCCCTCCCGGCGGTACAGTTCGGCCAGCAACAGGAGGTATTCCGGAATATCGTCCCGAACCACGAGCCCCTGTTCGAGGCTCTCGATGGCCCGCCTCGGCTGGTTCAATTCCAGGCGCGCCCGCGCCTCGGAATAGTAGGCCCCGACGATTCCCGGATTGAGCCGCCGCAGTCGCTGGAAGAGTTCGGCGGCCCGTTCGAAACGCCTATCCTCGAAGCTCAACTCGGCGGCGTCATGAAGCGCCTCGAGGTGATTCGGATCGATCTCCAGCACTCTCTCGAACTCGCCGAGGGCCCGTTCGCGCATGTGGGGTTGCGACCGGGTGCGGTAGTAAATCCGGCCCAGAAGATAGTGCGCATCGACGCCCTCCGGATCGAGCTCCGTCGCCTCGGTGCACCTCTGAACGGCCTTCGTAATCTCCCCCATCTGGAGGAGCGTCTTGGCCATCTCGGTCCGGATCGAGGCGCTCGCGGGATGGGCTTCCAAGGCCTTCTCGAATTCAGCGACGGCGCTCGAGAATTCCTCCCGCAGGTGGTACATCTTGGCCAAGCTGAAGTGATAATAGGAATCGGCCCGGCTGCCGCCGTCTTCCTGGGAGAACCCCCCATTGACGGCGAGGAAACATATCAAGGGAGCAACGATCTTGTACATGGCTTTCAGGGAAAGACCCCCGGACAGGAAAAATGTACCAGACAACCCCTCCCCGCGTCGAACCGGCTCACTGAGCGACCACCGCCGAGACGTACTCGAGGTCGTCGGCGAAGAACAACTCGAGGCCGGCCAGGTCTTGATCCGACCTCACCCGGATATAGCCGCCCACCTGCTCTCCGAAATCGGCAAAGTACTCGTTTAGAAGCTGGGCGTCCCGGGCTCCGGCGGGCAGCGCGAACTCCACCCTTCGGTTCAACTCTCCGTCCTCGAAGAACACCTCGATGGCGACGTTGGCCGTCGAGGTCCCCGGGTTGATCAGGGCCAGACCCGTGGAGAGACCCAGCCCCTGAGCCACGGGGGAGAAGACCAGATCCGCTCCGGTCCGGACCTGCAGGGGTACGGTGGTCATGGCGCGGCCGGCGAAAAGCCTCAGTTCGGCGCTACCCACCAGGCCCTCCTTGTCGACTTCGACCAGAATCCAGCCGCCGACCACATCGCCGGGGTCGTTCAAGCCGAAGAGGTCGGCCACACTCTGTCGCACCGACTGTCCGGCCTCGAGTTGAAGGGTCACGGGAGCGGCCAGATCGAAACCGTCGTTCCCCAGGACCCGCAAGTCGACGGTCAGCCGCCGAGCCTCGGCTTCCTCCTCGGGGTCGGTTCCGCCCTCCTCGTTGTCACCCTCTCCGTTGTCGCCCTCACCCTGCTCGTCGTCCTCCACCGGCCTGGGGTGCGAGTTGACCAGCTTCAGGAACGTGTCGGCACCCTGAAAGAGGGCGAACTGCGGCAGGTAGAAGGTGGTAGCCCGCTCGTCCCGGTCCGAAACGGGCAGTCCGTTGACGGAGGACATGCGCTCCTCGTCGAAGTAGCGCTGGTAGGCCATCACGCCGGTCGGGGTTGTCACCACCAGGTACCCGTCCTCGAAGTCCTCGAAAAACGCCTCCGGAAAGATGCCGACAGCCGCCGCGTTGTCCGGATCCGGATCGCGCACCAATCCCGTGAAGAGCCCGCGCGAGGGCAAATCCCGATTGAAGGTTCCGAGCACCTCGCCCGTGTGGTTGACCAAGTCCATCGAGAATCTGGCCGACTGGCGGTTGGGATTCAGCACCGTGATCTCGGTGACCATCCCGTCGGTGACCCTCACCTCGGGAAGGATGGTCCTCTGGGACGTCCGAAGGGCGGCGACCGCCCCGTCCAGCCGCTTGAGGGCAAGATCGCCCGTCAGGAAAAACGCCTTCGTCTCGGGCCGATCGGAGTCGACGTCGAACCACCCCTCCACCCGGCCGTCCTCGCTGGAGAGGATCAGTTCGTCGCTGGTCCGGGCCAGCTGGTGTCCGGCGGGAAGAGTGATCTCCCGGGGGTTCACGAACTCCACCACATCCTCCGTCGACGGGTCGTCGGCGAAGACGATTCCGGTGTTGCTCAAACCGGTGACGATGAGGTTCGCGGCCTCCTCGGAGACGTTCGTCAGGGCGACGCCGGTGAAAAAGTCTTCGTTGGAGAGCGCCCGGTGAATCGCCAAGTGGGTGGTGTCCCGGATGAGATCGATCGTGTTGGCGTTGAAATTGACCGAGACCAGCACCTCCCCGTCGGGGGTCACCCCGAGCTCCAGGGGCGCCGAGGATATGACGCTTCCCCCGGGGCAGTCCTCACCCTCGCCGACGTCGACCAGGCACAAAGGCCCGCCCACTTCCAGGAAACGTGGGATCTCGTTGGTCCCGAGTTCCAGGGGAATGATCGAATCGGAAATGGGGGCGGCGATATACATCCGCTTCCCGTCGGGCGTGAAAGCCGGGCGTGATCGGGGGCGAAAATCGCTTCTTAACGGCGAGACGTGCCGGACCTCCTTCAGGACCGGGTCGATGAAGTGAAGCTCCAGGGCGCTCACCACCAGGAACTCATGAGTGGGGGACCAGTAGGTGCCCGCCGGAATGCCCCCTACGAAGAAGACGTCGAACTCTCCCGTCTCCATGTCGACGAGCCAAGCCCGGTCGGTCACCAACTCGGGAACTTCGCTGACTCCACTGAACGCCTGGTCGGTGATCAACCCCCACTTACCGTCGGGGGAAACGGTGAAGATCGTCGTCGCCCTGAAATCGTGGAGGGGTTGGAAGGCCGGACTCTCGGCTGTCTGACCAGTCCGGGGATACAACTGTCGGGCGATCGAGAAGCTCTCGAGATCGACGATAGCGATGGCGTCTGGGTGGTCTTCACGGATAAGGTTCCTCGATCCAGTCAGAACCACGGCCAAGTAACCTAGATCGGGCGCCGGAGTGATCGATACCGGTCGGATCCCGGGAGTGAACTGGAGCCGGGGCACGATCTCCGCCACCGCCTCGACGTCGATGCGCAACAGTTCGTCCGTATTCGCCGAAGCCAGGTAAAGCGTCCGGCCGTCCGCCGAGAATACGGGATTGTTGGCCACCGAGACGCCGACGTTGCCGAGTTCCAGGATCTCCACCGCGTGAGTGGCCACGTCGATAAACGCCACAGCGGCAACCTGGTCGCCCGGCGTAAGATCCTTCTCGGGCAGATTCCGCTTCTGGAGAAGGCAGACGACCGCAAGCCGGCTCGCATCCGGGGAAAGTTGAATCTGAACGGGGTTGTTCGCAACTTCGATCAGATCCAGAATCTCCCCGGTCTTCGGATCGAACGCCAGCACCTTGTTCGCCGGCTTCTGAGTCGTGCCGGGAAAGGCAATGTAGGCCCTCTGCGAGTCGGGCGTAAAGACCAGGTTGGGCGCGTAGTTCAGGTCGACCGAGCGCGAAGTCCCTCCAGTCGCGAGGGGATTGCTAACCTCCAAGATACCCGACCGAACCGGCACCGTGTTGGTGTCGAAGCGGAGAT
>CAYRCA010000022.1:0-17477 GCA_964422565.1 uncultured Acidobacteriota bacterium
TGGGCGCCAGCAACGACACCTGGGCATTTCGGAATCCATGGTCGGCGCCTTCGACGATCGCCTCATCCCAGGACTCCATGGACGCATGCAACAGGTCCATGGGGACGAGGGCCGAATTGATCTTGGAGAGGGCCTCGCGATGCTTGTGCATGACGCCCATCATCGGGATCCGATTGTCGGCATAGCCCTCGAAGGGCCCCATCACTCGGGCTATCTCGGCGCTGGTTCGATAGGCCTCTCCCGTCATCAGAGCGGTGACGGCCGCCGCCAGGTTACGGGCCCTGTCGCTGTCGTACGGAAGCCCCCGAGCCATGAGAAGGGCGCCCAGGTTGGCGTAGCCAAGGCCCAGCGTTCGATACTCGTGACTTATCCGTTCGATCTCCGGGGTGGGATAGCTCGAATTGCCGACAACGATCTCCTGGGCCACGATCATCAGGCGGACCGCCCGGCGGAAGGACTCGATATCGAAGGCGCAGTCCTGGTCGACGAACTTCATCAGATTGAGGGACGCCAGATTGCACGCCGAGTTATCCAGGAAGACATACTCGGAGCAGGGGTTGCACGCGTTGATGGGTCCGCTGTTGGGACAGGTGTGCCAGTCGTTGAGAGTGCTGTGGAACTGCAGCCCCGGATCACCGCAGATCCAGGTGGCTTCGGCGATCCACCGCATCATCTCGCGAGCCGGATAGGTATCCACAGGCTCCCCCGTGGTTACTTTGCGGGTCTGCCACTCCCGTTCGCCGACCACCGCTTCCATGAATTCGTCGGTGACGCTCACGCTGTTGTTGGCGTTCTGAAACTGGATACTCTGATAAGCCTCCCCGTCGATGGAATCGTCGTATCCGAGCTCGATCAACCGGTGAGCCTTCTCCTCCTCCTTCGCCTTACACCAGATAAACTCCCGGATATCCGGGTGATCGGCGTTGAGAATCACCATCTTGGCCGCTCGCCGCGTTGCCCCGCCGGACTTGATGGCCCCGGCGAAGGAGTCGAAGCCGCGCATGAAGGACACCGGACCGGAAGCCACTCCGCCCGCCGCCAGAGGCTCGACCGAGGAGCGAATCCTGGAAAGGTTTACACCCGAACCCGAGCCCCCTTTGAAAACCATGGCCTCGGTCCGGGCCAGGCTCATGATGGAGTCCATCGAATCGGTGACCGAGTTGATAAAGCAGGCGGAGCACTGGGGCTTCTCCTGGATCCCGACATTGAACTGAACCGGGGAATTGAAGGCCGCCATCTGGTGCAGCAGCAGGTGGGTCAACTCCCGGTTGAAGGTGACGGCATCCTCGCCGGAGGCGAAATAGCGCATCTCCTCGCCCCAGCCACTGATCGTGTCGGCGATCCGACCGATGACCTGCCTGACGCTGTGTTCCCGCTTCGCCGTACCCAACTGTCCCCGAAAGTATTTGCTGGTGACGATGTCGGTCGCCCTTTGCGACCAAAACCTGGGAAACTCGATATTCTCCTGTCGGAAGGAGATCATCCCGGTCTTCCAGTCCTTGATCTCGGCCGATCGCAGCTCCCACTCGACCGCCTCGAAGGGGTGGACACCAGCCTTGGTGAAGTACCTTTCCAGTTTCAAACCGGTGGCGGGCTCAGGCTGTGGCGCTTTCTTCATGGTTCCTCCCCAAGGTCGAATGGTTCGGCGGACTCCTGTCCGTTGGTCGGTCTTTCTTCGTGAGACGCCACTGTAGATTTCCCCCCTGACATTTCCGCAGCCTTGCGGGGTGGAAAGTATGGATATGTTGTGCGTATCCTTCCACTAGTCTACTAAATATGGGGTTAGCAGATCGAGGAGGCGCGACTCGGAAAGGCCCGAAACAACCACCGTTTTGGTGCGAGACCGTTCTCCGGACGCAAGAGACACCCGGCTCTTCGCCACTCGGAGCAGGCTCGCCAGGAAGTCGATCAAGTGTCGATTCGCACGATTCTGCAGAGCCGGTGAGGTGAGCCTGATCCTGAGGGCGCCTTCGTGCAGTCCGGCCAGTTCGTCGCGGGAGGCTCGCGGCTGGAGGTACACCGGGAAGCGGCAGGCTCCGTCCCGCTCCGAGACATTGAGCTTCGGTCGGGTCATGAGTCGTCATTCCTCTAGTCGCCGGCCTTGTTTCCCGACGGCGTGGGAGGCCGAGCGGCGGCCTCAACTGTGTCGTGGACTCGCCCGGGCCCGCCCCGCGAATTCGCGGCGCGTTTCACGAGCGGGCGCCGAAAATGGCCGTCCCCACCCGGATCATGGTGGCGCCTTCCTCAATGGCCACCGCGAAGTCCCCCGACATGCCCATTGACAGATGATCGAGGGGGCGGTCGCGGCGGCGGTCGATCCAGTCCCTCAAGTCGGCGAGGCGTCGGAAATAGGGGCGGCTGCGTTCGGGATCCTCGTCGTATGGAGGGATGGTCATCAAGCCGCACAGGTTCAGGTGTTCGAGTCGGTCCACCTGGCTCACGAGAGATTCCGCCTCCCCCGGGTCGATCCCATGCTTGCGGAACTCTCCCCCGATGTTGACCTGCACGAAGACGGAGAGAGACTTGCCCATGTCGGCGCAGACCCGGTTCAGGCGACGAGCCAGCTTCTCACTGTCCAGACTCTGAACGACGTCGAACAGTTCAACCGCCTGTCGAACCTTGTTGCTCTGCAGATGGCCGACCAGGTGCCACTCGATCCCGGGTTGCGCCACGGCCGGGATCTTGTCCCCCGCCTCCTGGACGCGGCTTTCTCCGAAAAGACGCTGCCCGCATCGGGCGACCTCGACCACCGCCTCGGCGGGGAAACTCTTCGACACGGCGAGGATCCGAATGTCCTTCGGCTTGCGCCCGCTCCGTTGGGCGGCGGCGTCCACTTGGCCGCGAACTTCCTCCAGATTCCTCCTCCAGCGATTCACATCGCCAGTATAACCCTCCCGCGGAACCGGAGTTTCTGTCTCTTAACCTCCCCCCCGCCGGGGGTGGGGCGTTCACTTCCCGCTCCCATCCTCATGACAAAGAAGTGATACCATGAGGCCGCGCAATGGAGACGAAGCCGGGTAAACTGGTGACCTTCGAGGGGATAGAGGGTTGCGGCAAGACGCTTCAGTGGAAGTTGGCCGGGGAGTTTCTGCTGGCCCGGGGAGTCCCGTTTCGGGCCACGCGGGAACCGGGCGGCACCGATCTTGGTAGGGAGATACGCGCCATTCTTTTGAAGTCGGCGGGCGCCTCTCCGACGCCGGTCGCCGAGTTGCTGCTCTACCTCGCCGATCGTTGCCAGCACCTCGCTGAAGTGATCGAGCCCGCCCTGGAGCGGGGATTGGTCGTCCTCAGCGACCGTTACCACGACGCTACGCTGGCCTATCAGGGATACGCCCGGGATGTCGGGCTCCAGTGGACCGAGGAACTGGGCCGATTATTGCGGATTCGTCGACCCGATCTAACCCTGTTCATCGACGTTCCCGTGGAAGTGGGCCTTCAACGAGCCCGGAGGAGGGACGCCGAGGACGGCGGCGAGTACGGGCGCTTCGAGGGGGAGGCGATCGATTTCCACCATCAGGTCCGAGAGGGATACCGACTGCTGGCCGGCCGGGAGCCCGACCGGATTGAGGTGGTCGACGGGACGGGAACACCGGACGTGGTGTTCTCCCGCGTCAGGGGCCTCCTGGAACGGAGGTTCGGGCTATGAGTGGAGGGGGACGCCTGAGCGACATCGTCGGAAACCGAGAGTTGGTCAACCTCCTGGCCCGAGGTCGGTTCCCCCAGACAGCGCTTTTTGCGGGCCCCGAGGGAGTCGGCAAGAAGACCGTGGCCCTCCTGGCGGCGGCGTTGCGGAACTGTAGAGCGCCGCAGGGCGACGATCCCTGCGGAAGCTGCGGTTCCTGCGTCAAAGCGGCGGCGGGAAATCATCCTGATATCCGTCTGATCTGGGAGGAGGAGAAGGCCAGCATCGGAATCGACAAGATGCGGGCCTTTCGACGAGAGGCTCAGTATCGCCCTTTCGAGGGCCGCGCCCGATTCTTCGTCGTTGATCACGCGGAACTGATGACCTCCGAGGCGGCCAACGCGATTCTGAAGACTTTGGAGGAGCCGCCGCCGACCTCCCACATCGTTCTCGTTTCGGCGTTCCCCGAACGGCTCATCGCGACCGTCCGATCTCGCTGTCAGATTCTCCGGTTCCGCCCTCTGGGAAGGGGGGAGGTACTCGACTACCTGCGACAGCGGACCTCGCTGGACGGCCCGGATTCGCGCGCCGCCTTCAGCGGGGGAAGTCTTGGCAAGGCGATCTCGATCGACATCGGGGCCACGCTCAAGTTGCGCGATCAGTTGCTGGATCTTCTGGCGGACTGGACGGAGAAGCCCCGCTTCGCAACGGTCTTCGAGCGGTGCGAGGAGAGAGGGCTGGCGGCAAGTATCCGGAAGCGCGAGCCCGCGATGCGATGCCTGGAGCTGCTTCAGGGGCTCCTTCACGACGTCTACTTTCTCGAGGTGGGGACTCCGGAACGCGTCGTAAACGTCGACCGGATGGAGGGGCTCCGGCTCCTCGGCCGAGGGCTCGATCCGGCACTCCTTCGGGTTCTGCTGTCGCGGATCGTCGAGTCGAAGCGTGACCTGGAGAGAAACGTGAGCCCTCAGATGTCTTTTGAGACACTCTGGCTGAACACGGCCGGACCATCCGGCCATCAAGTATACTGAGTGGGAGGCCCATCGACGTAACCATGCTTGAATTGATCAAGGTCAGGTTCCCCCAGGATAAGCGAGTTGGAGAGTTTCTAGCCCACGATCTCCTGTTGCGGGTGGGAGACCGGTGCGTGGTGGCCACCGACCGCGGGGTCGAGTTGGGAACCGTCGTGGATGGCCAGCAGGTCGACACCCTGGGCGACCGGAAGCTCCACAAGGCACTGCGCAGGGCCACCGAGCGGGATCTCTACCTGAACGAAAGGAAGCGGGAGAGAGAGGAGGATGCGTTCCGCCTGGGGCGCAAGCGGATCAAGGTCCGCGCCCTGCCGATGAAACTGTCAAAGGTGGAGTATCTGTTCGACGGCAGTCGCGTCATCTTCTATTTCACCGCGGACCGTCGCGTGGATTTTCGCGAGCTGGTCAAGGATCTGGCCCGAGAACTCCGGACCCGAATCGAAATGCGACAGATTGGCGCCCGGGATGAATCCAAGCTGATCGGTGGCCTGGGTTGCTGCGGCCGGGAGGAGAACTGCTCGAAGCTTTTCCTGCGCGAACTCGGGTCGGTCAGCGTTCGGAGGGTCAAGGAGCAGGGCCTGGGCATGAACCTTAACCGGCTTACCGGGATGTGCGGCCGACTCAAGTGCTGCCTGAACTTCTCGGGCGGCGACTGCGCCTCGCGTCACGGTTCACGGGACGTCGCCGAAGGCTGAGCGACGCGCTCCCGCGCCAGCTCCGCGCATAGAGCCTCGAACTTGGCGGCTTCCTTCGATTCCGGGTTCTCCGCGAGAAACCGCCGGCAGACCGCATCCGCCTCCTCCAGTTCGCCCTGTCTCCGGAGGACCCGGATCAACTTGTCGTAAGACTCGGCCCAGTGAACGTCGAAATCGATGGCCTCCCGATAGCGCTGGGCGGCCGCGCGAAGGTTATCTCTCCGGTAATAGAAATCCCCGATTCCGGCGCTCTTTCTGGCCTGCTTCGGATCGTGGACCGGTTCCTTCCTCTCATCCCGCTTGTCGACCTCATCCCGGATCAGTACGGGCTTGTCGCCCGGCCGCTGAGGAGATCCAAACGCTCCCGCCGAGGCTAAGGAGACGGTGGTGAAAAGCAACAGGAGAGGAAAGTATACTGTCATGTCAACTTACTTCTTGGGAAGCTTTTTGTTCTTGTCAAAGGTGGACGCCAATGTTACCATGATGCTAGCTTTTTTTGGGGAACCCCTGCGGCTTCCCGCGCTTTGCGGAGCGCTACCGGAACTCAGCTCAAATCAGGATCGGGAAAGTGATTCCTCATGGTTAACCGTAAGCTAATTCGCCCGTCGCTTTCGGATCTCAGAGAACAGGAGCAGTCCAAGTACGTCCGGACCCAGCGTAAGCGGCTGCCGCCTGAACAGACCAGCGCTGAGGAGTACTACTACCTCAAGCAGATGGCCAATAAGACGCCCATGGTTGTCTGCCTTGTCGATGGCGAGGTCCTCCACGGCGTCATCGAGTGGTACGATAAGCATTGTATCAAGGTCAATCGCGAGACGGAGCCGAACCTCATGATTCCGAAGCATTCCATCAAGTACATGTACAAGGAACACGAGGTCAAGGGCGGCGAGGAGACTGACCTTGGATACTTCCCCGCCGACGGGGACGATTAGACCCCATCCCGGGCGTCCCTCCCTCGACACGGTGGTTTTTTCCATGGGCGATCCCCACGGGATCGGGCCCGAGGTCCTGCTCAAGGCGGTCGTCCGGCTTTCGGCGGAGATCCCCTTCCGCCCCGTGGTCTTCGGCGCGACGAATTATCTGGAGCGCCTGATGGACGATCTTGGTCTGCAGGAGGGGCCGGTCCCGTTCGAGTTCCGGTCCGTCTCCGAGTACGCGTACCCACCCCCCTGGGGGACGGTAAGTCGGGAGGCCGGAACCTTGGCGAAGACCGCCCTGCTTCAGGCCATCGAATGCTGTGTCGAGAAGAGTCACGCGCTCCTGGTCACCGCTCCGGTCAACAAACAGGCTCTTCAACTGGCGGGTTTCCCCTTTCCCGGCCAGACCGAGTTCATCGGTTCCTTCTTCGAGGGATTCGAGCCGGCCATGGCCTTTTTCTCCGATCGGCTGCACCTCATCCTGGCAACGGTGCATCTTCCTCTTCGCCAAGTGTTCCAGCATCTCAGCGTGGATGGGTTGGTCGGGAAGTCTCGACTGTTCCATCGCGCGCTGTCGGCCCTCGGATACAGTCGCCCCCGGATCGCCGTTTGCGGTCTCAATCCGCACGCCTCGGAATCGGGCCTGATGGGAGACGAGGAAGCCCGCCTGATTGAACCGGCCCTGAAGCGCTTGAGAGAAGCCGGGCTTGACGGCATCTCCGGTCCCCACCCGCCCGACACTGTATTTCGACGAGCCGTGGGGGGGGAGTTCGACGGGGTTGTGGCGCTCTACCACGACCAGGGGCTCATCCCTCTGAAACTGGTGGCTTTTGAGTCCGCGGTCAACACCACCCTGGGCCTGCCCTTGCTGCGGACATCCCCGGACCACGGCACGGCCTTCGATCTGGCGGGTCGGAGTGGAGCGGACCCGAGCAGCATGATCGCGGCTATCCGGTGGGGGCTGCGTCTCGCCGCGGCGCGCCTCGCCGGCTAACCCGTCGGGTCCGGTGGATTCCGGCCCTCGCTTCCCAGTACCATCTCCGCCAGGGTTCGGACGCCGAATCCCCGGGGGCCTCCTCCCTCCTTCTCCAAGTCGAAGAGATCCATCCCGGCCATGTCCACATGACACCAGGGCGTGTCCTCGACGAACTCCTGCAGAAACTTTGCCGCCGTGATTGCCCCTCCCCACCGGGATCCCACGTTCTTCAGATCGGCGATCCGACTCTTCAACTCGGCTTTGTAGTCGTTGTCCAGAGGTAAGCGCCAGAACCTCTCCCCCGCGCGATCGGCGGCCCGCAGAAGATCGCGGGCCAAGTTCTCATCGCTGGAGAACAGGCCGGCTCGGAAATGGCCCAGGGCAACCACGCACGCCCCGGTCAGAGTGGC
Source organism: uncultured Acidobacteriota bacterium (assembly GCA_964422565.1). Lineage (GTDB taxonomy): Bacteria > Acidobacteriota > UBA6911 > RPQK01 > JAPXNP01 > CAYRCA01. Next base: position 7,652 of record CAYRCA010000022.1, read on the forward strand.
GATATCCACCATCCACCGGGGTGCGAAGGTCCGGCGGGCGTAAGTGATGGCGTCGGCCAGAATCAGACGACCCTCCGCATCGGTGTTGATGACTTCCACCGTCTTCCCGCTCAAGGTGCGCACTACATCTCCGGGTCGCTGAGCCTCGCCGCCCGGAAGGTTCTCCACCAAGGGCATCAGGCCGACCGCATTCCGCGGAGCCTCCAGCCGGGCCAAGGCGACCATGGCTCCCAGCACGGCGCAGGCGCCCGCCTTGTCGGTTTTCATCTCCTCCATCGATTGCGAGGGCTTCAGGGAAATTCCCCCGCTGTCGAAGGTCACACCCTTGCCCACCAGACAACCGCCCACTTGGGGATCCCCGCGGGCTCCCGAGTGCCTCAAAATGACGAGGCGGGGGGCTTTTCGGCTTCCGGCCGCCACCGCCAGAATGGCCTCCAGACCCTCGGCGCGCATCTCCGCCGGCCCCAGGACCCGCACTTCCAAGCCGTGTCGCTCAGCCAATTTCACCGCCAACTCCCCGAATTGTTCGGGGCCGAGGCGGTTCCCCGGCTCGTTGGTGAGCTCCCGGGCCAGGTTGACGGACTCGGCCAGCACGCGGCCGCGCTCGAGAGTTGCGCCCAGTGCGGGGACATCGAGCGCTCCGAGGTCGAGAAAAAGCAACTCCTCAACCTGGGGCAGCGTCTTGTCGATGGTGCGGTAAGGAGCGGAGTCGAACGCTCCCATGACGACCCCCTCCACCGACATCGAGGCCGCCACCTCAGGGTTGGGAGTTGCCTCCAGGCTGACGGCGAGACTTCGCAGGCGCAGGCCCTTCAAACGGCGGATTGAGCTCATCACGGAGACCCGAATCCGGCCCGGGTCCATCTCGCCACCCGCCCCCATGCCGATGAGAATCAGCCTCCCCACGTCCAGTCCCGGCGGTCGATGCAGCACGAGGATCTCGCCGGCCTCGGCCTTCCACTCCCGGCTCGCACGCAGGACGTCTAGAAGCGCCTCTAGCTTCTCCGGCATTGGCATGCCCGGCTCCGGGCCATTCTCCGCCCGGGCGAACAGGAGCAGGGCGTCGCCCGACCAGCGGCGCCAGCTCTGGGTCGAAGTCAAAATCTTCAACGACTCATCTCCTTTTCAACTCGGCCTCTATCTCCCGCTCGACGGTTCGACGTCGAGCCCGTTCCCTCTTGTCGTACTGACGTTTCCCTCGGGCCAGTGCGATTTCCAGCTTGACGCGTCCCGCCTTGAAATAGACTTTCAGCGGAACGACGGTGACGCCCCCCTTGGCAACCTCCCCCTGCAGCTTGTGGATTTCACGGCGATTCAGGAGGAGTTTCCGGGGTCTCTCCGGTTCGTGATTCTGGATATTCCCGTGCGAGTAGGGACTGATGTGGCAGCCCTCCAGCCAGACTTCCCCGTCGGCGACCCGGGCGAAACTGTCCTTCAGGTTGATGCGGTGCTGCCGAATCGACTTCACCTCCGTTCCCTGGAGCACGATCCCGGCTTCGTAACGGTCCAGGATCTCGTAATCGTGAAAGGCTTTCCGATTGCTCGCGACAACTGATCCCGTCAAAACGACTCCCGCGGCGTCAATCCGCTCTCCCACGAAGTCTCGGTCGCGGCGGATCCGGGTGAGAAAGACGGGTTAAGGTGGTCCGCTCAGGCACGCTTCATCTTAGCGAACCGTCTGCCGCCGAAGCAAACCCCGGTAGGCGCGGTCGGTGGCCTCCAACTTCCGGCGGATGGTGAAGGACTCCTCGACGCGTTGCCGACCGGCTTCGCCGAAACTCTTCCGCAGCGCCGGGTCTCGAATGAGCTTGCTTAGAGCCTCGGCCAGTTCGCCGGGGTGGTTTGCCGGCACCAGAAAGCCGGTTGCACCATCCAACACCAACTCCGGAATTCCTCCGACCAGGGTCGAGACGACCGGCAGACGGCTGGCCATGGCCGCCAGGATGGCGGAGCTGAGGCCCTCCGACAGGGAGGGCAGGCAGAAGACGTCGAACCGCTTCATGAGCGCCTCGCTGTCGCTCCGAAAACCGGCAAAGGTGACCTGTGCCTCGAGGCCGTAGTCGACCGCCTTCGACTCGAGGAGCAGGCGCAGGTCGCCGTCCCCGACGAGCACCAGGTGAAAGCGTTCTCCGCCGAGACGCAACAAGCGGGCCGCCTCAAGCAGGGTCAGGTGCCCCTTTTCGGCGCTTAAGTGCGCCACTGTTCCGATGAGAATAGCGGGAGGGGCGTCGATGGGTAGGGGTGCGGGCGGCAGTCGGTCGATCCAATCGAGGTTGACCCCCTCATAGACCACCTCCACGAGATCCTCTCGAACGCCGGCGGTCAGGAGGGTCTTCCGGATGCTGGTCGAAACCGTGAATACCCGATCGAGGCACAGGTTGTACTTGAGGGCGCTAAGTCGAGAGCGGAGCGGAAAGTTGACCCGTCTGGAGCAGACCGCGACCGGGATCCGGGCGAGCCGGGCCGCCAGACATCCGGCCACCACGGGTTTGGGTGTATTGAAGTGGATGATGTCGAAACGGCGGTTGCGGAGCAGACGGTGGAAGCGAATCGCCGCGATGGGACTCAGCTCCGACCGCTGGACGAAGGGAACGACGGTCACACCCGCCCGCAGCGCGCGCCGACCCAAAGGGGAACCCGGGGGAGAAGCCAGCCAGACGTCGTGACCCATCGACCGCATTCCCGCCATCAGGCCGAGCAACTGTTCCTGTCCTCCGCGCCACACGTCCTCCGTGTCGGTATAAAGGATCCGGATCCGAACCGAGTCGTGCGCTTCACCCATCGAGCGGTCACTCAAGGCCGGGATCGGCCTCCACGGAGTCCCAGCGGGAAGAGTCCCCTTCAAGACTCCTCATTTCCCAAAGCTTGGCGTACTTGAAGAAGGTCGACGTTGCCGCCATAACCGAGATGAGAAACCCGGCGCCACCCTCCAGAAAACCCGCCCTCAGCAGGTAGTTCTTCAGAAAGACGGCGGGAGGAGCAAGCGCCAGCCGCCACAGGCCCACCCGTCCGCCCCGATCCCGAGAGTCCTCGGCCGCCAGCGAGGAGAACCGCTGCAGCTGATCGAGGTATTCGGCGACCGAGGCGTAGGTGTAGTGATAGATGTGTTCCCGAAGACGGCCTATCTCGCCCTCCACCCGAAAGCTCTCATGCACTCGACCTCCGGCCCACCGGCCCGCCGACCGCCGAAAAAGCCGGAGCTGCCGGTCGGGATACCAGGTCGTATGGCGGATCCATCGGCCCATGAAGTAGGCCATTCGCGGGATGAGGTAGCCCGAGCGGACCTCACGGGACTGTTGCTTCCACCGCTCGATCTCCCGCATCAGGCCACGGCTCAGCTTCTCATCCGCATCGAGGCTGAGGACCCAGTCGTATTCCGCCAGATCGGTGGCGTACTGCTTCTGCCCCAGATAACCCTCCCATTCCCGCTGCACAAACCGTTTGGTGTACTGGCGGCAGATCCGCGGGGTTGCGTCCGTACTGAAGGAGTCCACCACCACGAGGTCGTCGCATACGGCGGCCAGGCTCTTGAGCGCGCCCGCAACCTTCTGCTCCTCATTGAACGTGATCAGTACACCGGAAAGCCTTCTAGCGGGATTCAGGGTGCCTCTGGATGACATCGCGCTGATTATAGTAGACATGAACCGGCGCCTCGACGAAGAATCGGCGGAGAATGCGGGCCAGCTCCCGATCGCTTCGAAGGGCGTGTCGTCGCTCCTCCCGCCGAAGGCGAACGACCTGAGGAAGGTGCCCCAGGGCCGACAGGAACGCGCCGTAGAAGCGGACGTCGAGGACGAGAACCCGAGTGAGGAGGAGGATCAGGAGGCCCGCCAGATGCCGAGCCAGGTAGTCCCTGGAATGGAGGTTGATCCAGTGAAAGAGAAGGCGGTTTCGAAGGGAGACGGCCTCGACCACCCTCTGCTCGTAATGGGAGTTGATGGTGGCGCTGGTTCGGTGCCGAGCTCGACTCCGCGGCTCATAACGCACCTCCCACCCCCGTTTCCAGGCGCGGTAGGACAGATCGACGTCCTCCCAGTGGAAGGGCGACAGCAGCTCGTTGAAGCCCCCGATCCGGCTGAGTTTCCGACGCTCGTATGTGGCGAACCCGCCGATGGCGTAGGCGGAAAGGAGACGGCCCCGCGCGATCCAGTCCTCTCCCTCTTGGGGATCAACGTCGTAGTTGAAATAGACGCTCCAGAATCCGCGGCGAAACTTGGCGTATCGACCCCCGGTGGTGAAGATGGGGGAATCCCAGTCGAAAACCCGCGCCGTGACCGCAAACACCTGGTCGTCCGAAAAATGGCCGGCCTTGTACAGCAGGTAGTCTCGATGGATCTGAACGTCGTTGTTCAGCAGCGCGACTAGATTGGACGAGCTTCTCTGAAATCCGAGGTTGCAGGCAGCGGCGAAGCCGCGGTTCCGGGGACTGCGAACCAGGATCGCCCGGGGGAACTCCACCGGCAGCCGGGCAACCGTCTCGTCCCGACTCCCGTCGTCGACGACGATGATCTCCGTCGGCGCCCTGGCGACCTGTTCGTAAAACTCGGCGGCGGCTTGAACCGACGGCAGATTCTCCCGCAGCAGATGGAGACCGTTCCAACTTGGAATGACAATGCTGACGGAGAGGCCGGGGGCGTCAACCTTCCGGCCAGCCTCTCGCCATTCGGCCTCGGATTCTCTATCGCGGACGTTTGAGTTCTGCAAAGCGGGCCTGGTTCCCCAGCGCCGTCTCAAGCCGGATCAGTTGATTGTACTTGGCGATCCGGTCGCTGCGGCTCGCCGAGCCGGTCTTGATCTGTCCGGCGTTGGTCGCCACCGCCAAGTCGGCGATAAAGCTGTCCTCGGTCTCTCCGGAACGGTGGGAGATAACGTTGGTGAACCCATGGACCTTGGCCATCTCGATGGTCCGGAGGGTTTCCGTAAGGGTGCCGATCTGGTTGAGTTTGATCAGGATGGAGTTGGCGACCCCCTCCTCCAGCCCGCGCCGCAGCCGCACCGGGTTGGTAACGAAGATGTCGTCACCGACCAACTGGACCCGCGCGCCCAGCGCTTGGGTCATCAGCTTCCAGCCCTCCCAGTCGTCCTCGGCAAGGCCGTCCTCTATGGAGTAAATGGGGAAGTCCTCGATCCACTTTTCGTAAAGGCCGATCAACTCACCCGCCGACTTCCGCTCGCCCCCCGACTTCTTGAAGACGTATTGGCCGCCTTCGTAGAGTTCGCTGGCCGCGACGTCTAAGGCTAGCAGGATATCCTCGCCCGCCTGGTAACCCGCTTTGCCGATCGCCTCCAGAACGACCTCCACCGCCTCCGCGTTGGACTTCAAGCTGGGGGCGAATCCGCCCTCGTCGCCGACAGCGGTGTTATATCCCCGGTTGCCGAGAACCGTCTTCAGGTGGTGGAAAACCTCCACCCCCATCCGGAGGGCCTCCTGAAAGGAGTCGGCCTTGACCGGCATGATCATGAACTCCTGGAAATCCACATTATTGTCCGCGTGCGCTCCACCATTGAGAATGTTCATTTGAGGCACCGGAAGCACCGAGGCGTTGACGCCCCCCAGATACTGGAACAGAGGGAGGCCGACCGTCTCGGCCGCCGCCCGGGCCGCGGCCATCGACACCGCCAGCATGGCGTTGGCGCCCAGTTTCCTCTTGTTCTCCGTTCCATCGAGGCGGATCATCGTCTGATCGATGTCGATCTGATCGATGATCGACAGCCCCTCGAGTTCCGGCCCGATGATTTCGTTGATGTTTCTGACCGCCTTGGTCACTCCCTTGCCGAGGTAGCGCGTCTGGTCGCCGTCGCGCAACTCCAAAGCCTCATGTTCTCCCGTGGAGGCGCCCGACGGCACCGCCGCGCGGCCCAGAAACCCCTCTTCCGTGATGACGTCGGCCTCGACCGTGGGGTTGCCCCGGGAATCCAGGATCTCCCTGGCCACGATACTTTCAATGTTCGACATGGTTCTTCGATCCCTCCACCGCCTGCAGCGCGGTGATAGCAGCGACATTAACGATATCCTCCACGCTGCAGCCTCGGCTCAGATCGTTCAAGGGCCGGTTGAGGCCCTGGAGAATCGGACCGATCGCCTCGGCGCCCGCCAGTCGCTGGGTCAGCTTGTAACAGATGTTGCCCGAGTCCAGGTTGGGGAAGATCAGCGTGTTGGCCCGCCCCTCGAGGACGCTGTCCGACGCCTTGCGGGAGGCGACGTCCGGGATGATGGCGGCGTCCGCCTGAAGCTCGCCGTCGAAAAGGAAGCCCGGGTTGCGCTCCTCCAGCAATCGGACCGCCTCCCTGACTTTGCTCACCATGGGGTGCTCCGCGCTACCGCGGGTGGAAAAGGAGAGGAGGGCCACCCGGGGGTCGGTTTCGAGGTAGATTCGGGCGTTCTCCGCAGTGGAAACGGCGATGTCCGCCAGCTCGACCGGCTTGGGGTCGGGCACCACCGCACAGTCGGCATAAAACAGGGCGCCGTCTCTGCCCCAGCTACGATCCGGGAGCACCATGATAAAGAAACTGGACACCACCGAGATGCCGGGCTTCAGGCCCACACAACGGATGCCGGCCCGGACGGTGTCGCCCGTCGTGCGGACCGCTCCCGCCACATAGCCGTCGCATTGGCCGTCGGCCACCAGGAGGGCGCCGAAGGCCACCGGGTCGGCGGCGTACTGGGCCGCCGCGTCCCGTGTCACCCCCTTGTGTTTGCGCTTTTGGTAGTACAGTTCGGCGAGAGCCTCGAGGCGATCCGACGCAGCCGGATCTATGATCTCGACATCGCCCAGATCGACGCCGCGCCGCGCCGCAAGCGACTCCATCTCCTCCGGCCTGCCCAACAGGACGGGGGCGGCGATGCTCTCCCTCCGAATCCGGACGGCCGCCTCGACCACGCGGGGGTCGGTCCCTTCGGGGAACACCAGACTCGGCGGCGATCGTCGGGCCCGTTCCCTGAACTTCTCCAACATGGACATGGGGGGTCATGTTGACAGAGGTCCCAGACCGCTGTCAATGAGGCTTGGCGGGGCGGACGGCGCGGCGCGGCAATCCCTCAGCCGCTCTCGCGCCGCAGGCGCTCCTCGACGCGTTCGACACTCTCCCGGATGGAGGCGTCCGCGTGGAGCTCCAGCGCTTTACGGTAGTGACGGAGTGATTCCTGGTAACGCCGCTCGACCTCGTAGATATATCCCAGTCGGTTGTAGCCCTCCCAGTTGTCGGGCGCCAAGTCCAGGCTGCGCCGGAAGGCCTGCTCGGCTCCGTCCAGCTCTTGGGCGAAAAGGCGGGCCAGGCCGAGGTTGTACCACGCCTCGGCGTCGTCGGGGTGGGCCTCCACGTGCCGCTTCAGGATAACGCCCGCCTCGGTGAAGCGCTTCTCCGATAGGGCGTCGAGCGCATCACGATACTGCAGGAGGGATAGAAAACGCCGAGGCTCGGAGGCGTCCGGATTCAGGCTCCCGGCCTGTTCGAGGTGAGTCCGGGCCCGGTTGTAGTCGCCCAGTTGATAGTACGCCACCCCCAACTGGAGCACGTCCGAATACTCTCCCCGCTGGATGGAGACCGCCTTTTCCAGGTCCGCAACGGCCTCCTTGAAACGGCCCAAGCTGTAGTAGGCGGAGCCGCGCAGTTGGTGCAACTGGTACTGTTCCCTGGGATTTCGCGCATACGGCTCGCCCCGCAGGAGGGTGGCCACGCAGTCCCGGTACCGACGCAGATTGAACTCGGCGACAGCCGCCCCAATGTGGGAGACGAAGTTTTCCCGCTCCAACTCGACGGCCTTGTGGAACGCCTGAGCCGCCCTGCCGAAATCCCTCAGCTTCAGGTAGGAGTCGCCCAAGACCCGATAGCCCGCCTCGTAGTCCGGGTTCTCTTCGATGATTTTCTCGAACTCCTCGACGGCCTTCTCGAACTCTCCCTGCTTATAATAGGAGATGCCCTTCTGAAAATCGCCCTGGGCAAAAAGGCCTCCCGCCAGCAGTCCGGCCGACAGGACCGACAAGACTTTGTATTTCATATCTCGGCTACCAGAAACAAAACGGACACACGGCGGTCGGCAAGCGGAGTCGCTGGCCGCCGACTGCTTCCCGCCGTCTGCCGCGGGTTCACCGCTCGTTTGATCCCAAACGGGTGCGCGCCGCTCATGGCCACTCACTCGAAATATCCAAGAGCCCGCCAACGATCGATCTCGGACTCGGTTGGAATGGACACGTTGGTCACCTCCAACTGCCTGAGCAGATCGAAGACTCGAATCATGACGAAATAGGGGACATCCGGCATGGTGTGGATGATCACCGGCTTGGAGGGATTCCCCCTCATCTGGGCCTGAATGTAGCCCCCCATCTGCTCGAAGCTCATGGCGACCCGGTCCACCTCAAACTGATTCTCTCCAACTATCTTGATGTGCGTCGCTTCCTCCGGTTGCACGTCCAGATCGGTTGGATCGTCCTCGGGAAACTGGAACTGAAGGCCCTGGGTCGCCGTGAAAACGGCGGTCAGCATGAAAAAGACGATCAACAGAAAGGCGATGTCCGCCATCGAGGCGGTGGGGATCTCAACGGAAGGTCGGAGCCGGGGTTTCTTACGGGCCATTCTTTCGGTATTCCCTAGGGAGTGGGGATCGCTTCAGGCCGGGTCAGCAGTCCGATCCGCCTGGCTCCATTGGTGCGAAGGGCGTCCAGGGCGCCGTCGATCCATTCGTATCGGGCGGCGCGATCGGCTTTGATCACGAACTCCTTGCTGGGAACGAGATTGACGATCTCCCGAACCAGTTGCCCGAGTTCATCGGGACCCGACAGCGGGCGGGAGGGCTCCTCGCCGCTGGTGAAGACGATCACTCCGTCGACGGTGACGGCGACAATGGCGGCCTCTTTGGCGATCTCGGTGCGGATCAGCGAGTCCGGCAACTGGACGCTGGTCCTGTCAGGGGAAAAGGAGGTGGTCAGCATGAAGAAGATGATCAACAGGAAGGCGATATCCGCCATCGACGCGGTCGGCACCGCCGGTCGGATAGACACCAGATGTTTCCGCAGCCTCATGCCGCTCCGGTGGACCCCGTGTCCACTTCGATCTCGTTGAACGTCTCCAGGAGAACCGACGAACTGATTTCCATGTCGAGGGCGAATTGGGACACCCGGTTGTTGAAGTAATTGTAGGCGGCCTGAACGGGGAGGGCGATACTCAGGCCCGTGGCGGTTGTGATCAGGGCTTCCGATATTCCGCCCGCCACAGCCTCGGGATTCCCAAGGCCGACCTCCGCGAGAGCCTCGAAGGAGGCGATCATGCCGGTGACCGTCCCCAGGAAGCCGAACAGCGGCGCGATGTTGGCGATAGTGGCGAGGATCCAAAGCCCCTTCTCGAGCTTCGAGACCTCGTGCAAAGCGACACTCTCCATCGCCTTCTCGATCTCCTCATGGGACTTGCCGAAGCGAAGGAGCCCCGATTTCAGGGTGATGGCGACCGGATGGTCGTAGGATTCACAGAGCTCGATCGATTTTCGCAGCTGCCGATCCAGCAGGCTCTCCCTCACCTCGGAAACGATCTCCGCCGTGTCTCCCTTGACCCGGTAGTAGGCGATCGCCCGTTCGATGATGAAGATGACGCCGAGTATGGAGCACGTCAGCAGGGGCCACATCATGAACCCGCCTTGGTTGAAATAATTCCAAAGTGGCCCACCAATTGCAACTAGCAAAGTCGTATCCTCCAGTACATGGTCCGTCCGACCGAGCCGTCTCCGCTCCACCCCCGGAAGTCGTTTCGCTGGTTAGACGAAACCAACTCCCAAAAAGATCAAGTTAGCAGAAAACTTCCAGCCAGTGCAAAAGAGGGACGAGCCGCGGCCGGC
>CAYRCA010000023.1:0-17463 GCA_964422565.1 uncultured Acidobacteriota bacterium
TGCTCCCCCGGTGACCGAGCGGAACACTTCGTCGAGTCGGCCCGACTCGAGGTGCAGCTCGGAGAACTGCCAGCCTCTGCGCTCGGCGAGCTCACTGATCGCGGCCTCCACCGTCGCCCGTGAGGAATCGAACACGATCGTCCTCGGCCAACTCGGATCCGCTGACCCGGGTGTCCGGGCCAAGAGAACCAGGCCGACCAAGGAAAGGATGAGAGCGGCCGAGGAGGCGAGAACCAGCCAACCCCTCCGCGAAGCCTCTTGCGTCGTCACAGCGTCACCTCCCAATCCCGAATCATCTTCGCACCGGGGCGCGCCAAGCCTCCGGGCCAACCCGGCGCCATCGACCACCGCTCCCCCCATGATATCGAGTCTCAGACTCTCCGCAAGGCCGCCCAATGCCAAGGTCGACGTCACTCGTCTACTTCAAAGGTCTCCCGGTATACGGCTACATCATCCTTAGCAACCAGGAAACCCAACTCACCGGCTCACCACCGGTTCATGCATAATGAGGGAGGGCAAACGCTGGATCCGTCGGACGAATACTTCGGTTGTACCTCTCCGCGGCCCGGTTTGGGGGATCACCATGCGCGACATTATTCTGGATTCGATCACCGACGGCGTTCTAACCGTCGATGCCGAATGGCGGATCCTGACCTTCAACAAGGCGGCGTCCGATATCACCGGCGTGCCTGCGAAGGAGGCTGTCGGCCAGCGTTGTTGCGACATTTTCCGCTCCAGTGTTTGCGAAAGTGACTGTGCGCTCAGGCAGACGATGGAGACGGGGAGGCCGGTCGTCGCCAAACCCGTCTTTATCATCAACGCCGAGGGCCGCAAGATCCCGATTTCCTTATCGACAGCGATTCTCAAGGATTCGTCGGGGAGGGTTGTCGGCGGGGTGGAGACGTTTCGGGACATGAGCCTGGTCGAAGAGTTGCGCAAGGAGTTGAACGAGAAGTACAGCTTCGCCGATATCATCGGGCGCAGTCCGGCCATGCGTCGCCTCTTCGCCGTGGTGCCCGACGTGGCCGGCAGCGACAGCACGATCCTCATCCAGGGCCCCAGCGGCACCGGAAAGGAGCTTTTCGCGCGGGCGATCCACGACCTGTCGCCGCGACGGCGGGGCCGTTTCGTGGCCATCAACTGCGGCGCCCTGCCGGACAATCTGCTGGAGTCGGAGTTGTTCGGGCACAAGGCCGGAGCCTTCACGGACGCCAGACGGGACAAGCTCGGAAAGTTCGCTCTGGCCGACGGCGGAACCGTCTTTCTCGACGAGGTCGGTGATGTTTCTCCCGCCATGCAGGCTCGTCTCTTGCGGGTCCTCCAGGAACGGGTCGTCGAACCGCTCGGCGGCTTAACGCCGGTTCAGGTCGACGTTCGGGTGATTGCCGCAACCAATAAGAATCTCGAGGAGATGGTCCGGCAGAAGGTCTTTCGGGAGGACCTGTATTACCGGATAAATGTCTTTTCCCTGAACCTCCCCCCTTTGAGGGAGCGAATTGAGGACATCCCTTTGTTGGTGGATCATTTCGTCTCCAAGTTCAACCGCCGAAGAGACAGGCCGGTGGCGGGGGTGTCGGAGGACGCGATGCTCATTCTGCGGCACTACGATTACCCCGGGAACGTCAGGGAGTTGGAGAACATCATCGAGCATGCCTTTGTGATCTGCCATTCCTGGTTCATCGAACCCCGGCATTTGCCCTTGTATCTTGTGCGCGGTACCGACCAGGTGGCGTCCTCCGCCCGCGCTCGGACGCTGGAGGGCTGGGAAAGGCTCCACATCCTCGACGCGGTTCGAAGAAACCAGGGCAACCGAGCCGCCGCGGCCCGTGAATTGGGTATCAACCCAAGCACTCTTTTCCGGAAAGTGAAGAGTCTTGATATCGAACTGCCGCGAAAGGATGGAAGGACCCGGAGGGGTTAAGCGGAAATGCCGGTCGGAAGTCACGGGTCTTCAAACGCCACGCGGATTACGCTGCGGCGAATTGGGTTCGAGGCCGGGGCGTGGCGGGCCACTCGATGAAAGCCGGTGCAAGACGCTCTTCACCTGCGGACGGGACCGAGGCGATCCCTCGCCTCGTTGTGACGCTTTCCGCAATGGAAGTGGGGTCTTCCCCGGCGTGCAAAATGCAACGGTTGTCACGAGGATCGGGAGTCGCCGGGCTCCCTCCTGGCCCTCCCGCTCTCTTACCAGGAAGATCACGGCCGATGAGCAGTCAGCAATCAGCAACCGGTCACTGCTCTCCGCAACCTGCCGCCTGCCGCCCTGCTCCCTCTTCCTGCCCGTATCATCCGGTCCGGTGCGGCCCGCTCACGGCCGCTCACTCATCACTCCCGTCGCCCCAGTCCCCAGCCTCCCGAACCCATCCCCCCGCCCTCCGGAGTCTGGCACGGAGTTTGCCCCTTAGACGGCATGCGTGTCGGAATCCCGGTCACAGGAAGCCGCGTCGCACCGGTCTTCGAGGTGGCGAGGAGAATCCTGCTGCTCGACGACTCATCCGGCCGGGCGGGCACGGAGCTCCACTTTTCGGAAAGCACGTTGCTGGCGCGGGTCGATGCCGTGATCCAGAACGAGGTCCAACTGCTCGTCTGTGGAGGCATCGCAAGGTGGGTCGAGCAGATCCTCCGGGCCGCCGGGGTCGACGTGATCTCCCGAGTCTCGGGGCCGGCGGACGAGGTCGCCCGCGCCGCGCGGGGTCGGGATGTGTCCGAAGCGGTGAAGCACCTCTCCAGGTTTCTTCCGGGACAGGAGCGCCTGTAGGGGGAGGAGCCAACTTCATCGTTGCTTCTTCCCGAGCGTGAAGCGCCTTCGCCCTTTAGTGATCGCTGCGGAATGCAACGATCGGCTCCCCCCTCCATCGGTTCGCTTGGCGCGCCCCGGACCGCCGGAAAGAGGTTAACCCGTTTCATTTGAACCACCCGGGCGGGGTTGAATTCGGCCTTTCGGGGGCCGGCATACTTCTTGCTGTTTGCGCCAGTCGGAAGGAGACTCTGAACATGACTGACCTACTACTCTTGCTGGCTCTGGTTGGAAGTATCGGTGTTCTTGCGGCCGTGTTCGCCTTTATTCGAAGCCGTAATGGAGAAAAGGTCCAGAAGAATCGCAACCGGTTGATCCAGCACTGAACGCGTGAGGGAAGGCTCGTCCCTCTGAACGGACAGAGCCTTTCAAGGGCCGCCCGGCGCCCGATCGGATGCCGGGCGGCCTTTTCGCGTTTGATCCTCCGCTCGGACGAATCCGTTCCGTGTTCCGCTTTTCGCGTGACCTGCGTTAGTCCGCGCCGATCCCCACAACACCGCCGAGTCCGATCCCAAAGCGTCGTCCCGCCGGAACGTTCGGCGGTACCTCGCCGCCCTGCCCGGCGCACTTCCAAGACCCTCCGCCGGCGCGGCGGCGGGGACGCCGGGTTGTCGCACGGGTTGTCGCATGGGAAGGCGTTGTGATGTACGCTGTGGCTATTGCACGCGAGTTCCCGTTTCTCAGAAACGGAGGAGTAAATCGATGAGAGACATGAGGTTGGTATCTGTCGTGGCGATGAGTCTTCTGCTTTTCTTCGCCACTGCTTTCGGCGGGGCGAGGGAGGAGCGCGCCCGACTGATGGAGTGCGCCCAGGTCGCCCAAGAGGTCCTCGATATGCCGGAGGGAATCCCCCAAGACCTGCTGGACAAGGCTGAGTGTGTCGTGGTCGTCCCCTCGGTGAAGAAGTTCGCCCTTGGATTCGGAGGCAGCTATGGGCGGGGTGCCCTGGTGTGCCGCCGCGGCGACGACTTCACGGGGCCTTGGGGACCGCCCTCTATGGTCCGGATCGAGGGGGGCAGCTTCGGGCTGCAGATCGGAGGTTCGGCCACCGATTTCATCCTGCTGATCATGAACCCTCGCGGGATCGAGTCGCTACTGACGAGCCGGGTCAAACTGGGTGCGGACGCCACGGTGGCGGCCGGTCCGAAGGGCAGGACCGCCGAAGCGGCCACCGATGCCCTGATGACCGCCGAGATCCTCAGCTATTCCCGCTCCCGCGGTTTGTTTGCCGGAGTCTCCCTGGAGGGCTCCACCCTGCGCGAGGACCGGGGTGCCAACCGGGATCTTTACGGTCGGAGGATCACCGCGAGGGAGATCGTGCTGGAAGAGCAGGTGCAGACTCCGGATGCCGCCAAAGGCCTGATCCGGATCCTTCAGGAGAGGTCGCCAGTGAATCGGTCGGGGTGATCGGAAGCCCGAAACCCGAATCCGAGTGCGATATACTCCAGACTTGGGCTCCGTTTCCTTCGGGCGCCCCTTATGGCCGCCATGTTCCTGCTTTTGTTCGCTCTGCTGCTGATCCAGACCCAGGATCCCGCGAATCCTGAGGCCCTTGAGTGGTTCCGCAAGGGCGAGGATCTCATCGGCACGGCGGAGGAGTTCTCCGACCGCCAGGCCGGGTACTTCGCCAGGGCCGTCGAGCTTTCGCCCAACTGGGCGCCGGCTCATTTCAACCTGGTCGTCATCTATCGCCACCAGCGGAAGTATCCCGAGGCCCACCTGCATTGCGACCGCCTGATCGAATTGGAGCCCGAGAAACCCCGGGGATATGCCTTCAAGGGCTGGATCCTGCTGGAGCAGGAGCGGCCGGAGGCGGCCCGGCCCTTTCTCGAGAAGGCGGTCGAGTTCAACCCCGAGGACCATCGTCTTTGGGAGGACCTGGGTGGGGTGCACTACCAGGCGGGGCGGTACGAGGAAGCCCTGCGGGCCTTCGAACGGATCCTGGAGCTGAGCCCGTCCGGGACGGAGGTGTACTTCAACATCGCCCTGGCTCAGCAGAGGCTGGGGCGGTACCTCGAGGCCGTCGAGCATTACCGGAGGTACCTGGCCTCCCATCCCGATGATTTCCAGGCCCACTACTTCCTGGGGCTCGTTTACCGCCAGCTGGGTGACGACGACCGGGCCCTCGAGGCTCTGCTTGGCGCCGAGAGAATCCGCCCGGACGACCCCGAGCTCGCACGCGAACTGGGGAACCTGTACCTGGATCGAGGGGAACTTGTCGAGGCGCGTCCGCGGCTGGAGCGAGCCTCGGGCGTCTCCGTTGAGAGTGTCGCCAACATGGGAGTGGTTGCGAAGAGGGAGGGCCGTTCGGCCGAAGCGGCGGAATTCTTCCGAAAGGCTCTCGTCGACGATCCCCGAAATGCGCTGACTTGGGGCCATTTGGGGGATGTGCTGGTCGAGCTGGGACAGGTTGGCGAGGCCGCCGTCGCCTACCAGAAGGCCCTCGAGTACAACCCGGGGGACTTCGATTCAATGCTGAACCTGGGAACCCTCCTGGCCAACGAGGGGCGGCTCGAGGAGGGCCGTCGTCTGCTGGCCGCCGCCGTGGAGAGGAACCCCTCGTCCGGCGCCGCCCGCTTCTATTTGGGCGTGGTCCTCGAACGCCGGAGCGATCCCGAGTCGGCGCTGGGCGAGTATCGGAAAGCTCTGGAGTTGGGAGTGGAGGACGCCCGCCTTCATTTCCGCCTGGCCGTGTTGCTGGTCCGCCGAGGGGATCGGGCTCCCGCCCTTGCACACTTGGCGAAGGCCTTCGAAGGAGATCCGAAGCGGTACGTACCCGTGGTGGTGAACGAGCTGAGAGCCGTCCACAGCGATTTCGACGCCGTGCGCTACACGCCGGAGTTCAATCAGCTTCTGGAACGGTACCGACCATACTGGGTCGCCGGGGAGGAGGGGGAGGACCGATCGGACTCCGGACGGTTGCCTTCCGACCCGCCGTGAGAAAAGATGGGGGCCGCGAATCGGCTGGCGCGGCCCAGGGAATTAGGGGCGCGCGGAACGAAGGAATGAAACGATGAGCAACCTGCTTTCTGCCGCCTGCCGGCTGTTGCCTGCGGTCCTGCTGGTTGGGACCGCCGCGCCAAGCGCCGAATCGACCGAGCCCCGGCCCGACTTCGAGGAGATCCTCAAGATCGACGTGCACTCCCACATCTTCGACGACGTTCCCGAAGTCGTCGAGATGATGGACCGCAATCGGATCCGGATCGTCAACATCTGTGTTCGGGGCAACAACCTGGTGCTGATGCGGATGGCGCAGGAGATGGCGGAACGGCTGCAGGCCCGGTATGGCCGACACCGGTTTCCCTTCGCTTCGACCTTTGATCTGACTCGCCGTGAGGATCCCGACTATGTGGAGCAGGTTAAGTCCCGGCTCGACGCCTCCTTCGAGGCTGGCGCCGTGATGGTGAAGATCTGGAAAGAGGTGGGCATGGAGATCAAGGATCGGGACGGCCGGTTCGTTTTGCCCGACGATCCCCTCTTCGATCCCATCTACGCCTTTCTGGCGGAACGCGGCAAGCCCCTGCTGGCCCATCTGGCGGAGCCGCTCGCGGCCTGGCTTCCCCTCGACCCGGAGAACGTCCACTACGGGTATTACTCGAACAATCCGGAGTGGCACCTCTACGGCCGGAGCGAGTTCCCCTCCCACGCCGAATTGATCGCCTCCCGGGACCGGATTCTCGAACGACATCCGAATCTGGTGGTTATCGGCGCCCATCTGGGCAGTCTCGAGCACGACGTGGACGAGGTGGCCCGACGGCTAGATCGTTATCCCAACTTCTACGTGGAGTGTTCGGCGCGGACCGCGGATTTGACCCGCCAGCCCTCGGACAAGGTACGCGATTTCTTTGTACGCTATCAGGACCGCATCATGTACGGGCTCGACCGGACTCGGCGCCCCACTTTGGAGGGGGAGGGTTCTGCGGAGGAGCGGCTGAACTTCGCGCGGAGCCTGGAGCAGTCCTATCGGCAGGATTATCAATACTACGCCGGCGCGGGCGAGATGGAGTACCGGGGAAAGACGGTTCAGTGCCTCAACCTGCCGACGGAAGTCCTTGAGAAGTTTTTCCACGGAAACGCGTTGCGCGTGATTCCCGGACTGGAGTGAGGCGGGTTCCGGGTTCTGGGGACTTGGTTGGGGGGGGCGGTTGCATGCAGTTTCGGGATTTCGAGGTTCTTGGGCTCCCCTCCTCACACGGAAGGACTGGGAAACGCGGAATGCACGGAACCTTGGACTCGCGCGCAACCTCGAAATCGAAAACCGAGTGCAACCTCCGAACCCCCCGGCCTTGCCCCCGGTCCCCCGGCCTACCGATACATCAGGTGAGGCTCCCGCCTTCGCCGGAAGTCCTCCAGGTCGTTCTCCCAGCGTTCGACAATCGCCTCAACCGCCCGGTTCTCACTCAGCATCCGCCGGATCCAGCTGTTGCCCGCCAGACGGTCGAAGGCTTCGTCCCGAAAAGCGAACTCCTCCGGGTGGAGGTTGAGTATCTCCCGGAGCATGTGGAGGGCGGTCTCGATCGGTCTGAACCGGTCGCCGTCGGTGATATGAACCTGGATTCCCCGGCAGGTCTGTCCCTGAAACTTGGAAAAAGTCGGGGTGAAGGGCTGGGGCCGGAAGCGGACTCCCGGCAGCCCCGAGTTGTTCAGAAGGATCGCCAGAAGCTCGGCCTTCAGCCAGGGGGCGCCCACCAGTTCGAAGGGTTTAGTGGTACCCCGGCCCTCGGAAAGGTTGGTACCCTCGAACAGACACATGCCGGGATAGAGGTCCGCCGTACGCGGAGTGGGCATGTTGGGCGAGGGCGCGATCCACTCCAGGCCCGTTGCTTCGAAGGTCGTCCCTCTCCGCCATCCCTTGACCGACACAACCCACACCGTGAGATCCAGAGAGTTCTCCTCCTGGAAGAGTAGGGCCAGTTCGCCGGCCGTCATCCCGTAGCGGATCGGGATGGGGTGAATCCCCACAAAAGACTCGAAGCCCATCTCCAGGACCGGTCCCTCCACACGCCGGCCGTCGATCGGATTGGGCCGGTCCAAAACCACGAAGGGGATTCCCTGCCGAGACGCCGCCTGCATACATTCAAACATCGTGGAGATGTAGGTGTAGAACCGGACGCCGACATCCTGGATGTCGTAGATGAGGACCTCCACGTTGCGAAGCATCTCCGGCGTTGGCGCCCGATGCTCGCCGTACAGGCTGAAGAAGTCCGCCCCGCCCGCCACCTTCTCACCGGCCTGGGCGTGGCCGAAAAGCCCGTGCTCCGGGCCGAAGAGGGCCACCAGCTCCACCTCGGGATGGTCGGACAGCAGCTTGGGAAGGGGGTGCAGGCCCCGTGTGACGCCGGTCTGATTGGTGATGAGCCCGACCCGCTTGTTCCGAATCCAGCTCAGGTAGGGTTCCTCCAGGATCTGGTCCGCGCCCAGGCGCAGTCGCTCCAGCCGGACTTCGGGGCAGGAGGTCAGAAACAGGGATGCCGCGACCAGCACGGGGATTCTCAGCAGCACTTTTCCCTCACAGTCCGTAAAGTTCCGAATACTTGCCGGTCAGGTAGTCGAGAAAATACTCCGCCCTCAGGGGTTCTCCCGTCAGCCGCCGGATCAACCCGTCGGCATCCTCGGTCCTGCCCGCCCGATGGACGTTGCGGCGCAGCCAGTGCGTCAGATCCATCATCTCTCCCCGGGCCAGACTTTGGTCGAGCAGGGGTAGATCCCGGCGGGCCTGTTCCATCAACTGGGCCGCGTAGAGATTCCCGAGGAGATAGGTGGGGAAGTATCCGATCAAGCCGTGCGACCAGTGCGTGTCCTGAAGAATGCCTTCGGCATCATCGGAGGGCCGGATGCCCAGATACTCCTCCATCCTCGCTTTCCAGATCTCCGGAAGTGATTCGATATCGAGCCCGTCCTCGATCAGATCGCACTCGATCTCGAAACGCAGGATGATGTGCAGTCCATACGTCACCTCGTCGGCCTCGACCCGTATCAGGGAGGGCTCGACCCGGTTAACGGCGAGGAGAAACCGATCGAAGTCGAGGTCATCGAGCCGACCGGGAAAGACGGCCCTCAGTCTAGGGTACCAGTGAGTCCAGAAGGCCCGACTGCGCGCTACCTGGTTCTCCCAGAGTCTGGACTGGGACTCGTGAATTCCCAGGGAGACCGATTCGCAGGTGGGGAGGCCGTACTCTTCGGTGTCGAGACCCTGCTCATAGAGGCCGTGGCCCGCCTCGTGGATCATCCCGAAGAAGGCGCGGGTGAAGTTCTTGTCCGAGTAGCGCGTAGTCAGACGCACATCGAGCGGACTGATACCGACACAAAAAGGATGCGGCGAAACATCGATCCGGCCGGCCGACCAGTCGAACCCCATAGCGGTGAGGACCTCCTTTCCGAAGCTGAGTTGCGAATCGGTGGAATAATCTCCGTCGATGGCAAACGTGCCGCAGGCGGTGGGAGCCTCTTCGATTCGTTCCAAAAGCCGGGTCAATGCGGGCCGAAGGGCTGAAAAGGCCTCCTTGATCCATGAGGACCGGGCGCCGGGCTCGAACTCGTCAAGGAGGTTGTCGTAGCGGCAATCGAACAGGTTCAGGCAGTCCGCTTCCTGGCGCTTGAGTTCGACGACTCGCTTCAGCCAGGGCGCAAACCCTGAGAAGTCGCTGTCCGAACGGGCCCGTACCCAGTGTTCGTAAGCCAGCGTCGTCACCGAGGCCAGTTCGGCGACCAGCGACTTGGGCACCCGAGCGGCCTTCTCCGCCTGGCGCTTCAGTTCTCTCATGCCAGCCAGCCAGCGGGAATCCGAGGTCTCCGGGATGAGTCTCTCCAGCGCCTCGACCAGAGCCGGGTCGATAAGCTTCTCGTGGACCGTCTCCGCCAACGCCGCCCTCTGGCGAGCCCGGTGTTCCGCTCCGGCCCGTGGCATCATCACCTCCTGGTCCCACGCCAGAGCGGCCAGGATGCTTTTCAAGTGAGCTAGGTCGGCGGCGCGCTTTCGATAGAAGTCCAAGGTATTCATCCAAGCCTCTCCTCGGTTGCCCCCTCCTCTCCGGAGAGGAGCGACACCCGATCCCCGGTCGGCTAACCTCGATCTCCGGGAGACCACCTCGCCGCTGGCGGAGCGCCTCCCTGCCCATGCGCCGCGTTCAGCTGCGGCAAGTATGCGCCACGCCAAGCCCTCCGCCCTCACAGCTGCAACCGGGTCGAAGCCCTGATAACGTTATAGAGCTTCGAGGAGCGTGAATCAAATGCGTGATGGGGCTCTCTTAGTCTTGATTGTGGTGATCGTCGCCGGTTGCGCTTCTTCCGAGCCGACGCCGGAACCGACGGACCTGTTGTTGGTCGTAGGCAAGTCGGAGAACTCCACATGGGTGCTCGACCTGCCCGGAGGCGAGAGGCGGGGCGTTCTGGTGACCGGCGTCGCTCCCCACGAAGTGGCCGTCCATCCCTCGGGCCTCGCCGCGGTGACAAACTACGGGACTCGGGAGAATCCCGGATTCAGCCTGACGGTACTGGATCTTCACCAGATGAGGGCGGTGCGGACTATCGGCTTGGGGCGGTTCCGCCGGCCCCACGGCATCCGTTTCTTCCGGGACGCCGGGCGGGTGGCGGTAACCGCCGAGGATGCGGAGGTCCTCCTGGTAGTGAACCTTGAAACCGGAAGAGTCGAGAAGGCGATACCGACCCTGCAGCGGTCCTCCCGTCTGGTGGTGTTGAGCCCGGATGAGACTCGGGCCTACGTCTCCAACAGCCTGAGCGGAACGGTGTCCGTGCTGGATATCGAGCGAAGCCGACTGGTGACGAACCTGAGGGTGGGCGTTGGGACGGAGGGTCTGGACATCTCTCCGGACGGACGGGAGCTCTGGGTCGCCAACCGCGGAGAGGACACGGTGGCTGTTATCGACACGGAGTCGCTGGAGGTCCTGGCCAAGCTCGACTGCGGCGAACATCCGGTTCGGGTCCGCTTCACCCCGGATGGCCGCCGGGTTCTGGTTTCGAACGCCAGGACGGGAGACGTGGCGATGTTCTCAGCCCCCGATCGTCGCGAGATGGCGCGGGTATCCATGGAGGTGACCCCCGAGGAGCGGGAGGCCGGGCTGCATATCGAGTTGAGCCCGGTGCCGGTCGGCATCACCATCGACGGAGAGGGCTCCCTGGCTTACGTGGTCACCGGGAACATCAATCAGGTGGCCGTCGTCGACTTGGAGGGCCTGGAGGTCGTCCGGCGCTTGCCGACGGGGCACGAACCGGACGGTCTCGGTTGGGTCCGGTTGTGGCCCCAAGTCAGCGCCCCGGCCGCACGACCTTGACGCGGGTTCCGGCGGACAGCGGGTTGTCCGGGTCGATCCGGTTGAGACGACCCAGGTTCTGCGCGGTGATCCTGGGATTCCCGACCTGTTCCGCAAGACTCTTCAACGTCTCCCCACCCCGCGCCGTCCGAACCTCCAACCGATCGGGCTGGACCCCCAGGGCTCGGGCGTCGGTGAGTTCGGCGAAACTGCTGATGGTGGCTCTGAATCGCGGGGCGTGCTCTCCGAATGTTCGCCGGTCGGCCACACCGACGATCTGGTACAGGCGCTCCCTGTGGGAGATGAATCCGGCCTGGACTTGCAGGACCTGTCCCGACGCCTGCTCCATAAGAAATACACCGGCCCAGGCGGGGTTGCCGTTGATGGAGGTCCGCCCGCCCTCAACCAGACGGATGCCGGGTTCGTTGGCGATCCGTCGGGCGAGCGCCTCCGGGGTGGTTCTCTCGGGCGCGTCGGCCAGCGTCAGAGAGAGGAGGGCGGTGCCCCTCGGCTCGCCGAAAAGTACCGAACCCCGGGTGTTCTGGACCCGCCATCCCGGAGGGTACGACAGGCGGAACCGCAGATCGGGATGGAGGAAGGTTCCGTTCTCGGTGAATCCCTCGCGGGGATTCTCGCCGTAGACGATGCCGTCGATGCGTTCCAGGTGCGTGTCTCGTCCGACGGTCCAGTCGGTCCGTTCGAGGCGGGCCATGGTCTCCTCCGCGTTGCGGCGGGTGGCCTCGATTCGGTCCGGAGGCGCGGGGTGGGAGGCCAGCCAGTTGGGCACGGTCTGACCCGCATCCTCCTGCATCGCCTCGAAGACTTGGAAGAACCTCGACATCTCCCGGGGGTCGTACCCGGCCCGAGCCATGTACTCCACCCCCAGTTGATCCGACTGGCGCTCGTCGTCCCGACTGTGCTTGAGGGAAAGAAGGCCCGCCCCGACTTCAGCGAGCCCCCCGAACTGGCCGAACGTCGGGGAGATGACGCCGCCCAGGCCGATGCCGAGCCCCAGAAGTTGCTGTCGGGACATCTGGGTCACCGAATGCCGGGCCGTGACGTGCCCGATCTCATGGCCCATCACCGACGCCAGTTCGGCCTCGGAATTCATATAGGCCAGAATCTGTCGCGTGAAGTAGATGTAGCCTCCGGGCAGGGCGAAGGCGTTCACCACAGGCAGATCCACCACGGTGAAATGCCATTCCAGATCGGGCCGGTGGGAATCCCTGGCCAGGCGCCGACCGATGTCTGTGATGTAGGCCTGGAGGGCGGGATCATCGGTCTTGCCGAATTGCCGCAGGATCTGCGGGTGAGCCTCGCGGCCGTAGGCGATCTCCTGGGCTTCCGATATCAGGACGAGCTGGCGCTGTCCGGTGACCGGATTTCGGGCGCAGCCAGCCAGGAGGAGAACCGCCAGGATCGGCAGTGAAAATCGGGCGGTATATCTCGATCGGAGTGTTTTCATGGCGTCGTTCCTTTCGGGGCCGTCGACGGAATCGACCGCTCGTCTATCTATCTCAGATGCCAATCCTTGGGCAATTGTGGCAGATTTCGCATGAGCCCGGGCAATTGACAGATCCACCGGCAGCAGCGGAAAACGCGCCGGCACCCCTCCACCCATGCGGCTTGGCGGGGCTCCTGCGCCTTCGGACCTGCCGTCGCGTGGGAATGTCGCGTTTACGAATCATTGCTATTTGTCGAGTACTAGTGAAAGTTCAATGTCAAGAGAAATTCTCGAAAATTCTCGAGGCGGAGCTAGTCTGCAAACCAGATCCATCCGGGCTCGGGAAGTCCCACAACCCAAACGCGGACTGGATCGACTTGGAGAATAGGACTCGAAGGTCACGGCTTTGTCCTAAAATAGGTCTTGCCATGGGATCTTCCTTCCACCTTCGAACCAGGATCGGGAAATTGGGCGCTCTTATTCCGTTGCTCGTTCTGCTCCTGCCGTCCACCACGACCTTCGGGGCCCGGGATCGTGTTCTCGATCCGGGGCAACCCGAGGAGGTGGGCATCTGCGCCGATCGGCTCGATCGGCTCGATCGCGTCATCTTGGACGCCATGGAGCGGGAGGAAATCCCCGGGGCGGTCGCCTTGGTCGCCCGCAAGGGGAAGGTAGTCTACCGCAAGGCTTTTGGAGAGCGCAGCCGCCTGCCGATGGTGGAGCCCATGAGCGTGGACTCGATCTTCGACGTCGCCTCCCTGACCAAGGTGATGGCCACGACGACGGCGCTCATGATCCTTGTGGAGGAGGGGGAACTGTCCCTGACCGAGAGGGTCGCTGAGTTCATCCCCGAGTTCGCCCGCCAGGATCGGGACAAGGAGAGGGTAACGCTCCTCCAGTTGGTGACCCATTACTCGGGGCTGCGGCCTAGTCTGGATCTCGCCGAGCGATGGCAGGGCTACGGCCGCGCCATCGATCGGGCGAGCCGCGAGCGCCTGGTCGAGGAGCCCGGGAAGAGATTCGTCTACAGCGACATCAACTACATTCTGTTGGCTGAAGTCATCCGTCGGGTCTCGGGGCTGTCGCTGGACCAGTTCGCCGGGGAGCGGATTTTTGGGCCTTTGGGGATGATTGACACCGGGTTCAATCCCGACATCAAGAAGGTCGGCCGCGTGGCGCCCACGGAATCGCGTGACGGCGCCCTGCTGCGGGGAAGAGTGCACGATCCCACGGCGGCTCGCATGGACGGCGTCGCCGGGCACGCCGGGCTCTTCTCCACAGTGGACGACACGGCCGTCTGGGCGCAGATGCTGCTCAACGGGGGAGTATACGGAGGCGTCCGGGTCCTTTCACCGCTATCCGTCCTCAAGATGTCCTCTCCCCAGAGTCCGGGGGGCAATGCGGACAGCCGGGGGATCGGGTTTGACCTCGAAACACGTTTCAGCACCGTTCGCGGAGATCTGTTCCCCGTGGGCTCTTTCGGTCATACCGGTTTCACGGGGACCTCGGTGTGGATCGATCCCTTCACGGAGACCTTCCTGGTCCTGTACTCCAGCAGGCTCCACCCCGAGGGGAAAGGGAACGCGGTCCGCCTCCGAAGTCGCGCGGCGTCGGTGGTGGGCGGGTCGATCCTGGATTTGACCGGCGCCCGGGAGCTGTTCTTCCGGCGATTCTAGAATGCCATGGCCCACACATGCCCGGTCTGCAAGGCGAGACTCTGGAAGAAGCCCTTCGCACGGCGTCTTCGTTGTCCCCGCTGCGGCGCCGAGTTCCGGGCGACCGTGCCCCTGGCCTATTTTCAACTCCTCTTTTTCCTGTTCCTCTTGCTGGCGCTGAGTTTCGTCATCAGCCTTTCTTATCGGTATGCGTGGCTGGTCCTGCTGCTGGTTGCCCTCTTCGCTTTCATCATTTGGTTCCTTCCCAGAGTCGTTCGCCTGGAATTGGACTCCGGCAGTCTCAGGGGTGCGGGCGGACCGATGAGCGACGGGTTGAGGGTCAAGGTTCAGTACCGTGGATGGGCCGACACGTCGGAAGACGAAGGGGAGGGCGAAGGCACCCGCGTCAGCTTCTTCCTGTGGCTCCTGGGCGCGCTGGTCCTCTGTCTGGTTATCGTGATGGCTGTGCAAGTCTTTTCCTGAGCAGGGGGACGACACGGCGATTGGCGGGCGGTATCCTCAGCCCCGAGTAGGCCTCGGTGTCGACCCAGGCGCCATCGCCCGGTAGCCGGTGTCGGGAGACGACAAGCAGGAAGAAGTGGAGCCGAACCTTTCTGTCCGGGTAATCGAACTGGAACGAGCTCAGGGACTCGAGTTCCCCGTCCTCGACCCAAAGGCCCGTTTCCTCCAGCATCTCCCGCCGCGCCGCGTCGACCGCACTCTCGCGGGGACGAATCTTCCCACCCGGAAACTCCCAGTGGCCTTCCAGATGTCCGGCGCGACGGCAGCGCGCCCACACCCGGGCGCCGTCGGACGGGACAACGACGGCGACTTCGACGGGCAGGCCCCCGGGTTCGATCCTGGACATCAGTTCGGTTTCCGTCCCCGGATCACTCATCTTCGTTCATCAATCCAGTTTTCGACTCGCGGGCCGGGTACCCGGAGAAGCGACGCAAGTTGCCGGTGACCATCCATCGTGAGATCCGGCTCATGATCTCCGAGAATCGCCTCCGCGCATCTCCTACTCCGACGGTCCTGGCGACATCGGGCCCCTTTGGTCATGATGACAACATGACACGGGGGCAGTCTATCACCGCCGCAGGGCAGGATGAATCGTTGGGGCTGGATCCGGTGGCGCCCAACACAGTAGACACTTGGGGCGAATTCTCACCCCTACCGGAAAGCCCTTCCCGCGTGCAGCCGAATTGTGTCCCCGGCGGCCACCCGTTTCCTTTTGGCCCGGGGCGAGTTAGAGTGAGACCGTAGCCTCCGGATCCACCGCACCCGGAGGACCCGGCGGTCGGCGCCGGAAACGAGCGGGAAGTAAACCAGAGCGGAGGAATCTGCCATGAATGGGAAACTGACGCTGGGTTTGATCGTCGGCAACCGAGGCTTCTTCCCCGACCAGCTGGCCAAGGAGGGTCGGGAGGAAATGGTCCGGATTCTGGAGAGCGCGGGCGTACAAGTGGTCGCCGTCGGTGCCGGGGAGACCAAGCACGGCGCCATCGAGACCCGGACCGAAGCGCGCCGCTGCGCGGACCTGTTCCGATCGCAGAGCCGGGACATCGATGGGGTCATCGTCTCCCTGCCGAACTTCGGGGACGAGAGGGCGGTGGCCGACACACTGCGTTACTCGGGGCTCCAGGTTCCGGTCCTGATTCACGCCTACCCCGACACCCCCTCCCGCATGACCATCCGGCACCGTCGGGACAGTTTCTGCGGGAAGATGTCGGCCTGCAACAACCTCAGGCAGTACGGCATTCCCTATTCGCTGACACGGATGCACACTGTGGCGCCCGATTCGGATGAGTTTCGTCGCGACTTGGAATGGTTTGCCGGGGTGTGCCGGATCGTGCGGGGATTGGACGGCGTGAGAATCGGCGCCATTGGTGCCCGCCCGGCGGCTTTTAACACGGTGCGGTACAGCGAGAAGCTACTGGAGGCGTCGGGAATCTCGGTGGAAACGGTCGATCTTTCCGAGATTCTCGGAAGAATCCATAAACGCCCTGACGGAGACGCGGCCGTGGAAGCCAAGATCGAGGCTATTCGCGGGTACGTCCAGACGCGGGGTGTTCCGACCGAGGCGCTGACGCGAATGGCGAAACTGGCAGTCGTGGTGGAAGAGTGGATGCGGGAAACCGAGGTTTCCATGAGCGCGGTTCAGTGCTGGACGGCCATCGAGGAGTACTACGGCGTGGTTCCCTGCACCATGATGAGCATGATGAGCGATTCCCTGCTCCCGGCGGCGTGCGAGGTGGACATCTGCGGGGCCGTGGCCATGTTTGCCCTCCAGCAGGCGTCCGGAACGCCCAGTGCGCTGCTCGACTGGAACAACAACTACGGAGACGATCCCGACAAGACGGTCTGCTTCCATTGCTCCAACTTGCCGAAACATTTTTTCCAGGATTTCGTGATGGACTTCCAGGAGATCATCGCGGGCGCGGTGGGCAAGGAAAGCACTTTCGGTACCGTGGTGGGTCGGGTGAAGCCGGGTCCGATGACGTTCGCCCGCGTCTCCACCGATGAGAACGAGGGAAGGATCACGGGATACGTCGGGCAGGGTCGTTTCACCGACGATCCGCTCGAAACGTTCGGCGGCTATGGAGTGGCCGAGATCCCGGATCTACAGGAGTTGCTGCACTTCATCTGTGAAAACGGATTCGAGCACCACGTGGCGGCCAACCTGTCGTCGGTGGCCGGGATCTTCCATGAGGCCGCAACAAAGTATCTGGATTGGGACGTCTATCTGCATGAGTGAGTGCGGCGCGGATTTTGGGACTGGCGGCTGGGTTCTTGGTACTGGGTTCTGGGGAACCGGGAGGACAGAAGTACCGCCGCCGGCCCGGCGGCAGCGGGTTGCGAGGCGATTTTCGAGTTCCCAGGTCCCAGTTTCGAGTTTCGAGTGCGCGGAACCGGTAGCGCCGGCGGTACGTCCCCGCTGACCGCTGGCCGCTGGCGGCCGGATGAACAGGAGGAATTCAGATGGCGGTTGTCGCGGGTGTGGACTTTGGAACGCTGAGCGTTCGCGTGTCGATCGTCGACAGCGAAGCGGGGCGACTGGGCTCCGCAGCGGCGGAGTACCCCCTGCTGCGCAGGCGCGAGGATCCCGACCACGCCACCCAGCGTCACGAGGACCACATGACGGCCCTGGCGCGGGCGACTCGGACGGCGCTGGAGAGGGCCGAAGTGAGTGGGCGGGAGGTGCGCGCCATCGCCGTGGACACCACCGGCTCCTCCGTTCTGCCGGTAGGGGAAGGGCTCCAGCCTCTCGACGACTACTACCTGTGGTGCGACCAT
>CAYRCA010000024.1:0-17202 GCA_964422565.1 uncultured Acidobacteriota bacterium
CCAAACAGAAAGTACCAGGGCGCCGGGTGGTTCCGGTAAAGGGGTTTGGCCCAGGTTTCCCCGCCGTCGAGCGTTCGCAGGATCGTCGGCCCGTCGCCCACCGCCCAGCCGCGTCGGCCGTCGTCCAGAAACCGCACGGCGCGGAGCGGCGCCAGTGTCGGGCCGGCCTGGAGCGTCCATGATCCATCCGACAGGGTGAGAATGCCCCCGTCGTTGTCCACGGCCCAGCCGCGACCGTCGTCCAGGACGTGAATCGAGTTGACGGCCGATCGATGCCCCGACAGTTGGGAAACCCATTCTCCACCCCCGTCGACCGTGGCGTGGACTCCATCGGCGCCGGCCGCCCAGCCCCGCCTTGCGTCCGGCAGGAACTGAATATCCGACAGGGATGCGGTGTCGATGGACTGCCTTCTCCAAGTCGCTCCGCCGTCGGAAGTCGCATGTGGAACGATCGCGTCACTGGGGCCGCCCCGGGTGTAGTACCGGCCCAAAATCCACCCGCGTGACGGATCCAGGAACTGCCCCGCCAGCCCGGGCTCAAACGGCAACCCGCGCGACGACCAGGTCGCTCCCCGGTCGGTGGTCGTCAGCCAAAGCCCCCCACCGTACAATCTCCTCTCCGCCGCGGCCGGAGGGGACAGGGGAGCAAGCGCCCAACCGGACTGACCGCCGGGAAAGAAGTCCAGATCCGCGACTTCCACTTGATCCAGATTTCCGGATTCCGAAGGGAACCAGCTACGACCGCCGTCCTCGGTCCTCAGGAGGACTCCGGCGCCGCCCGCCCAGCCCAGGTTGCGGTCGAAAAATCGCACACAGTGGATCGGTGATTGGACACCGGTCTCGAGCGGCGCCCACCTCGCCCCTCCGTCTCGACTCGACAGCATCACCCCCGACTCCCCCGAGATCCAGATCCGCTCTCCACCCGGGTCAACCGCGATGGAAAAGAGCCTCGGGTTCAACGTCCGCCACGTCGTCCCGCCGTCGAAGCTTCCAACCTGGACGCCGCCATCCCCGACGGCCATCAGAGCTTGCCCGTCACTCAACGGAGAAACCGAGTTCAGAGACACGGGTGGCGAGCCGTCGGGATTCCAGACGGCGAGGCCCGTCCGGCTTTCCACGTCGAGGGATGCCAACCGCGGGCCGCCCGGTTGAGCCGCCCAGCTTTTGCCGCCGTCCGAGGTGGCGATGATCTCCCCCATGCGTCCCACCAACCACCCCCGTAGGCCGTCGTCCGTGAAGTGAACGGCGAGAAGGTCCCGCGAGGTCACCCCGTCGATCTGACTCCAGCTGTTGCCGCCGTCGTCGGAAACCAGAATCGCGCCGCCCTCGCCGACGACCCATCCCCTTCCGCCGACTCCCGCCGGGAACTGGACGTCGCGGAGACGCCGAGGCCCCGTCGTCCCCGGGACGGGTTCATACGACTGCGGGAAGGAGGCCTGGGGTGCGGAAAAGGAAACGGCGGCAAGAAACGGGCCGGACCCGTAGCCCGACGCCATCTGTTGTGCGCCACCACCTCGCCGGTCCAACCAGGTTTCTCCTCCGTCCTCGGTGACAAGAATGGTCTCGCCGTCCCCGACCGCCCAACCACGCCACCCGTCCGGGTCGAAACGGATCGAATGGATCGCTCCGGCTGTGGAACTGATTTGTCGCTCCCACTCCTCGCCCCCGTTCGCGGTCGCCAGGATGACGCCCTCGGCGCCGGCGGCCCAGCCGCGCCGGCCGTCCGAAAGAAAGTGGATCGAGCGCAGTTCCGCCTCCGTCGGCGCCGTTTGATTCCTCCAAGTCTCGCCGCCGTCGCTCGTCGCCAGGATGGTTCCGGCCTCTCCGGCGATCCAGCCCCGCAGTTGGCCGACGAAATGCACCGCCTGAAGGCGGGGACGCCGGACTGGAGATTCACCCTCCACCGCCGCACCTGTGTCCTGCGACTCCGTCTCAGGCGCCTCGTTCGCCATCTGCCGCACCGCCGGGCCCAGAATCGGCGATGGCTCTCTTGCGACCCCAGACGGGGGGGGCTCTAGTCCAGGAATGGGCTCCAGTTCCCCGGGGTCCTGCCGCTCCCAGGTCCTTCCGCCGTCGGGACTGTGCAGGATAAAGCCGTCGTCGCCCACCATCCAGATGGCCCGACCATCCGCCGGCGAGAACACCTGGTACAGGTCGGCGGTAACGACCGGGATGCGGCGGAAGGCGTTCGTCTCGAGTCGGTTGAGCCACCAGTCGAGGCTCAACGGATCGACCGGCCGCCACACCTCGAGACGGGGCTCCTGACGAAACGCACCGAGAGTTGCCGTCGCCAGCAACGCCACCCCAAACAGAAGGCGCCATCGTCGCGGGATGCCTCCGGAGGAGATTTCACCCCGAGAATCCGTAGGGGTCGAAGAGCGCCCCTTCTTCACTGCCTCCATGGGCACCACCTCTCGGATGCCTGAAACAAGCCCCCTACCTCGACTAACGCTCCTCGTCCACGATTATCTCGGCGATGCGCTCGCTTCAGGGCGGCGATCCTCTTGGACGGATTGTGCCCAATCGCCCGAGGGATGATCGCGCCGTCGGCCACGTAAAGGTTCTTGTACCCGAAGACGGCCCCCCGATGGTCCACGACGCCGTCGGCCGCCGTGTTGCCCATGGGACATCCGCCCAGGGGGTGGGGAGTGATCAACGCGTCCGGCAGTTGGATGAACACCTTGCCGGCGGTCTCTTTGGCCAGCGCGCGATGGATCTCCCGGATGGCGTCGAGGACCTTCCTGGCGCCTTGACGGCTCCAGGAAAGATGCAGGTTTCGCCGCTCACCGAGAATTCCGAGGAACCATCTTCTCAGGCTGAACCGGCCGACCGGTTCATCGCGTCCCTGGGCGAACCAGGGCATGATGTTCTGCAGAGGTTCCCTCCGCAACCCGCCGTACAGGAGTTTAAGGGCGTTTTCGAAGTGCCGGGCCTCGCCGCTGGGTTTCTTCAGATTTTCCCTGTATTCCTCGAGCAGGCTGGGGAACCCCCCGTCCTCGATTACGAAACGGCTGCCCTTGTGGTGGTTGACGCCGAGAAACTTAATGGCGGCGCTGATGGTCGGGTCCCGCGTCGGGAAAACGTCCTTGCCGCGGTGCGCCGCCAGAGTCAGGTAGTTGGCGTTGCTGCACCAGTTGTGTCCGAGCCTGGGCCCCAAGTTGGGCAGGGTCTTGTACTGATCGCGGCAGCGCAGGAGGAGTTCGGTGGAGCCCACGGAACCGGCGGCCACGATCGCGATGCGAGCGCTGACCGAGCCCGGCTGCAGTCCGCCCGGCTGGATCCGATCGTAATGCACGCGGTAACCGTCCGCCTCGGGCTCGATCCTTCGGACGATGTGCAGGGGCCTGACCTCGGCGCCGAAACGCTCCGCCCGCGGAATGTAGTTGAGGGCCAGGGTGTTTCGGGCTTCCACGGGACAGCCCAGGGGACACTGCCCCAAGTGGACGCAGAACCCTTGCTCGATCCCCTCCGCGTTCGCCTTGAACTCCGTGTCCTCGGCGTTGGGCGCGTTCGCGGGATCGTATTCGTACTCCTCGTCGAAGCGAACCGCCAGCTCCACCTCCTCGTACCGGTTTTCAAAGCCGGCCTTCCGGGCCGCCTCCCGAAGCAGTCTGGTTCGGTTCGAAAACTGATTCGGGGGAATCTTGGCGGGATCGAGGACAGAGCTGACATTGGGATAGTACTTGCCCTTTAACTCTTGAGCCCCCCCAAAGCCACTGCCGATCACGACGACATCGAAATCATGGGCCATGAACGCTTGCTCCTTCGAATCGACGGCCTACGAGCGAAGCACGGGGCCGGGCGCCTGTTGCCACTCTCAGGTTGGAAAGCGGGATTGAGGCCATTGTAGCTGCGCCCGAATCGGGAGTAAACGAAAAAAACGGTCGCGAGATGACCTCTGGAAACCTCGGGTTCCAGCCGCTTCAACTGAACTGCCGGAGAAGAAGCGGAAGAACCGATTCTAGCCACCAAAGAGCTCCGCCAACCCCGTCCCGGAGGGGTAAAGCACCGGACCATAGCCTCCGATATAGACAGGTGGAGCCGTGAGCGATGGGGAACGCATCGGCGGCCCGCCTTAGTCGCGGACTTCGTGCGGTATGCTGTCGGTCACAACCCATCAACCCTCGTTTCGGGTATCCGGGCGGAAGGAGATATGGCCGCTAGGATCGTCGTCGCAGAAGATACGGCCGCTTTGCGCGATCACCTCGCCGTGACCTTGAGACAGGAAGGGTACGATGTGTGGACGGCGACCAATGGTGCGGAGGTCCTCGCGTTGGTCGAAGAGGACGGGAAGCCGGAGCTCCTCCTGCTCGACCTGGCCATGCCGGGAATGGACGGGATTACCTGCTTGCGTCGCCTGCGGCAAAGATGGAATCGACAGGCGCTACCGGTGATCGTGCTGTCGGCTCACTCGAATCAGTCCAACGTGCTGGAGGTCGTAAAGCTGGGCATCTCGGACTACCTCCTCAAATCCTCGTTTTCGCAATCCACGTTGTTGAGGAAAGTTGCCCGGGTCCTTTTGAGTCGGGAAGTCAGCGACGGAGTGGGTCGGGTGCCCTCAGCGGGCTCAACCACCGAACCAACGAAAACGACGCCCCCAGAGAAGGGAGCGGAGAGGGGCGTGGTAGCTCAGGTGCCTCGCCGAGCGGGGAACGGTATCCGGAAACCGGTCAAGTCGCGAACTCCAGCCGTCGGTACGCGGAGTACCAGGGCGCCTCTGACTCGGCTCATAGAACGGGCGGAGTTGGAGCGCACCATTCGGCGGTTGGTAGTGCCTCGGGGATTCAGCCCGGCGGTCAACAACCTGCTTCAGACGATCGAGAACCCCGAGGCAAGCCTGAATCAGATCGCGGAGAGTGCCAGCCTCGACCAGGCTCTGGCGGCAAAGTTCCTGTGGTGGGCCAACTCCGTTGCCTCCTCCCGGGGAGCACCGGTGACCACGATGCGCAAGGCCATCGTCCGAATCGGGACCAACAAGATTCGGGAAACGGCGCTGACTCTAGGGGTTCTGGATCGCTTTGGCACGGATGCCAACGAAGCGCTCCACTATGGCCGGTTCTGGGAGCACAGCGTTACGGTCGCCGTCATCGCCGCCGAGTTGGCTCGCTCAAGCCCTCGAACACGGGACCTGGAGTCCGACGTCGCTTTCACCGCCGGCCTGCTTCACGACGTGGGTCGGCTCATCCTGGTTGAGCAAATGGGCGACCTGTACAGCGAGGTCCTGAACGCTTCCCGGCGGCACAACGTCCCCCTGGTCGAGGCGGAGAGGGAGATGCTCGGCTGCAGCCACGCCCGGGCGGCCGAGTATCCCTTGGTCCGGTGGCAAATCTCCGACGCCGTTGTTCGGGCCGTCCTTCTCCACCATCACCCGGTGGACTCGATCCTCCAGATGACGCGGCCGGAGCGGCTGCTGACCACGATTCTGTTACTGGCCAATAATCTGAGTCAGGCAATGTTGCTGGGGGATAGCGGGGCGGACGCTTTCGAGGATGTGACCCAGCTGACCTCGGCGCTGGGACTTACGGACGAAGCTCTCTTCCGCCTGGAAGAGCAGGTCCTGCAATCCTGGCGGGATCTTCGCGCTGTTGCGGCAATGTGCTCCTGGCACGATTGGCCGGACCACCTCTCCGTTCTGCGAACAGAACTCAATACCCGAGCGCATCCGCGGCTGCTCGACAGCCAACCCGGTTGGTCGGTTTACAGGCAGCTTTTCGCCCGTCTCTTCGGAGAGGTGGACGACGAGAATCTGAACCTCTGGGTAGTACGGGTGGAGCATTGGGGCAACAGCGAATCGTATATGAGGCATATTGCGGAATGGGAGCAAGCGCATTCGAAGGGACCACTTCCCCTGCTGCTGATTGCGCCGGCGGCGAGCCAGGAGGTTCCCGCCTTGGAGTCCGGGGAACGCCCCGTGTTCGTGCTACCGAACCCTCTGAGCGTCCGTAGACTCATACAAGCCGTCAACGGCAGTGCGCCGCGGGGAACCGTGTTACGGGAAGAGCCGGCCCTCGATTTTCAGGGGAAGGATAACCGCGATGGACGGTGAAAGAAGGCGGGAAGGTCGACTCGCGGGACCGCTCCGGCCCGATTGCGATCTCAAGAAACTCCCCTCCTGGGACATTCTTTGGGGCGGGTTGGCACGACACTCTGGCGATCTACTTTGTGTGATGGACTTCGACGGCCGTGTCGATTGCCTGAGCCGCGCTTGGGAACGGGCCCTGGGATGGGCGCCGGAGGAACTCCTCTCGCGCCGATTGACGGATCTCATTCATCCCGACGACACCGACCGCACTCTAAGAATGGTACGGGAGGTAGCGCAGGGACGGACCGTTTCCGGCTTCGAGAACCGCTTCCGTGCGCGGGACGGTTCCTATCGGACGCTTGCTTGGAGCGCTTTCCCTCTGCCTGATGAAAGATCGTTCGTTGCGGTCGGTCGAGAGGCGACTCCCCATCGGATATTCCCGCAGCACCTGCGACGGACGGAGAGGATGGATGGCCTGGCCCGATTGGCGAGCGGGATCGCCCACGACTTCAGGAACCTCTTAGCCGTCATCTTGGCTCACGCCCAGGTGGCGAAATTGCACATTTCCCGACAAGACTGGCTGGATCTTAGGCTCGAGGAGATCAACGAGGCCGCCGCCAAGGCGGCACGACTGGCGGATCGGCTGTCATGGTTCGGTCAACCCAAGAAACCCCGCATGGAAGCAGTCGATCTGAACGACTTGGTCATGAACCTGGCGGAGCTCCTCCGCTTGATTCTCCGTGACTCTGTCGAGTTGGACCTGCAACTCGACTCCGAGATCGGATCGGTTCGGGGCGACAAGTCCCAGATCGAGGAAGTGGTGGTAAACCTATGCATCAACGCCCGCGACGCCATGCCCAACGGCGGGCGAGTGGTAATTAGCACGCGAGCCGCGGGGACCTCCGACCGCTACGGGAACGCGGAATTCGGCCCCGGAGACCACGTGATACTGGAAGTCAGCGATACCGGTGTGGGGATTCCTCCGCAGCTGCGCGAGCGGATCTTTGAGCCGTTTTTCACTACCAAGACCTCCGGGGGAGGAGGCACGGGTCTGGGACTGCCGACTTCCCGCACCATCGTCAAGTCGATGGGTGGCGGCATCCAGGTCAAGAGTGCTGTGGGCGAAGGCAGCCAGTTTCTGGTAATTCTGCCAAGTGAGGAGCGAACTCTGATTGCAGATGTGAATCCACCAGCCGATTCGGCTCGCTCGCCGGAAGGAAGAAAAACCGTCCTCATCGTCGACGACGAACGCAGCATACGGACGATGACCGCCAGGATGATCGCCCAGCTTGGCTACCAAGCGATCGAAGCCGGGCACAGCAGCGACGCTCTCCAGCTGTCGGAAATCGGGGATGGAATCGATCTGCTGCTGGCGGACGTTGTGATGCCGGGCCTCTCCGGTCCGGAACTGGCTGAGGCTCTGCGGAAGCATCGGCCCGAGCTGAAAGTCCTCTACATGTCCGGGTACGTGCATGAAGACCTGGGAGGGGCGATGACGCTGCCGTCGGATGCGATTCTCCTGGAGAAACCGTTCGACCGGTCCCAACTGGCACTGAAGCTCCGCGAAGCGCTGGAGCGGACCTGTCCCTGAAGCAGATCGATACCCTCCACTATATTCAACGCTCTGAGCATTGACCCGGTTGCGGAGCGATCCACGTGAAGAACTTCCGTCAACGGGACGACCACCAGCGAGTTATCCGGATTCACCTCCATGATGTCCACCATATGATCCCACGGGAATACGCTGGTCAGGGCGCAAGCGCCTCCTCCAGCACCCGCCCCTCGACGTCCGGGAGCTCCAACCTCAGCAGCTCGGCGATGGTGGGGGCGATGTCGTGGTTTCGGACATGCCCGATGCGAATTCCCTCCCGGATCCCAGAGCCGGAGAGCACCAGACCCGGGAACATGCGGGGATGAGTGGGCAGGTAACCGTGACCGTGCGAGGGTCCGGCCCTGAGATACCGGGCGGTGGAGGGATTAGTCGGATCGGAAACCAGGAAGTTGTCGATCGCGGCCACGATCAGGTAGTGCCCCCTCACATGGGGATCCTCCTCGTAGCGCGGGAAGCCGATGTGGTGAAATTCCTCGGGACGGATCACTTGGGCCACTCCGTCCAGCCGGAGCGCGTCGTCGAGAAACTTCTCCAGGGCCGGCCCTTCCCGTTCGAGGTGGAAGTCCTCAGGAAGTTCGACAAAGGTGGACCAACCGCCCGCGTGGAGCGTAATTCGATCCTTAAGGCCGCTTCGTTGGAGGACCGGATACAGATTCACCTCCTCGGCGACGCTATGGAATCCGTGATCGGCGGCGATGATAAAGGTGGTGCGCTCCTCGATCCCCGCCTCGCGGACGGCCTCCATAAGCAGGCCCACGCAGTAGTCCGCCTTGGTCAGGGCGGCCTTCGCCATGTAATGCCCGGAGCCGAAGCCGTGCTGGATGGAGTCGGTGACCAGGAAGTGGACGGCCGTCAGATGAGGCCGATGGCGGCGAATGATCTCCCCCGCGGCCTGGGCCAGGACGATGTCCCGGGCGCCCCGCATGAGCCGATGCGCCGTCCACTCGAAGTACAGGTCGATGAGAACCCCCGCCTCCCTCAGTTGATCGAGCAGCTTTGGATCGACGTGGGAGGCCTCCAGCGGAGAACGGGAGGGGATGTTGAAATCAATGGAGGAATCCCGCCAGGTCTCCGGCCAGATGAAAGCCGCGGTGGTCAACCCCTTCTCGCGGGCCGCGTCGAAGACGGTGCGCACCCGGATCGACTCGGACCGAGGCTTGTTGCTGATGTGGAAGCTTTCTCCGGTGATCCGGTTCCGCATTGTATTGCCCAACACTCCATGGACGCGGGGGGAGACCCCCGTGGTCATGGTGGTGTGGGAGGGGTGGGTGACGCTGGGAAAGACCGTTTCCGCACTTGCGGCCCAGACACCTCCGCGGATCAGCTCGCGGATGTTGGGTAGTTCCAGGGACTCGTCCTCCAGATGGTAGGCCGCCAGGCCATCGACGGACACCAGGACGACGTGGTTGTTCTGGGCCAAGGCATATGGAAGAAGAAATCCCCATAGAAGCAAGCTGATGGTCACTTCGCAAAAAACTTTCCTGCAGATGTTCATCGAGGTTCCCCGATCATTAGTGCCAGGGTTGCCGTTGATCCCGCTTTGGCCACCCGCTTTGGGGCTTCTCCTGAATCGCCCGGCACCCGGCTGTCCACATCCTCCATCGCCAAGCCCAAGAGCTTTGAACGCGGCAAACACAGGGTAGTGGTGCGAAGGATACCGGCCGTCCTCGTTGTGAACGTGACCGTCTCCGCCTCCAGCACCGAGCGGGGTCCGCGGTAGAGGATCCAGTCGATGAGCCGACCCTCGGGATTGTAATACCTCCCCTCTTATTTCGCCAACGAGAAATACGGCGCCCCGGCCTGGCACCGACCGCACCAATCCCGATCCCGGCACCCTCTTTCTTGGAGAACTTCAACCGGTTCGCCGCGTACTCGGGAACCTTCGCCACGGCGAATGGTTCGGCCCCGGAGTCGGAGTGGGCTGTGCGGAAGCACTCCTGCGGCGGGGAGATCTGATTGTAGGAAAGTAAATGCTTTTCGGACTTATCGCTAATGGGGTTGCGTCCTCAAGCAGGGCACGTAACGGACGGCGCAACTCGGCAGCTCTCTTCTTGGCTTCAATCAGCAACCGGCAACTCAATGGTCGTCTTCATACGGGGAACCCATAATGCCATATTTATGGTTTCGGGAGGTTGGGGGGTGTTGGCAGCGCTCGGACCACGATAAGTGCTGAACACTCATTGGATATAACTTTGGTCCCCTGTCCCCCCCTGTCTACCAAAGCGACTATTGAGCGCCACCGATCGTGCGGAGTCACCGGAAGGAGGCCGCTCTCTTCTCTCCACCGTTTCCGGGCATCCCCAACGGACGGACGACACCGTCAGGCGTCGGACCCGCGATAGCCGATAACCTCCAGGCCGTCGATTCGCCGAAAGTGGTCGACGTTCGCGGTCACGAGGGGAGTCCGTATCGCAGACTCGACGAGCCTATCCAGAGATCGTTGGCGCCAATCAGCGCGCCTCGACCGCGCAGCTCCCTGACAATTCCGGCGTAGAGCAGCGCGGTCTCCTCGTCCATCGGGAGGAGCGTGTGCCGGTCGCGCAGCGTGCGAACGATGGGATGCTCCCCTCCGGCGAACCCCGCGGCAAACTCCCCGAGGGCCACGACCGAGAGGAACAACTCGGCGTCCGAAGATCTCCTCAAGAAGCGATGAGCCGGACCCTCGGGCTCGCGCCGCAGACGCTCCCGCTGGAGGTCGGTGAGAAAGGAGGTGTCGAAACTCAGCCGAAGCGCCACGGATCCTCCGGCGGGATGTCCAACCTCTGCGCTTCATCGAGTTGTTCGATCGCGGCCGGATCCGGCAGGGGCGCCTCCTCGAGCGCGTCGAGCAGGCCCGCCGCCGTCCGAAGTTCATTGGGCCACCTTGCCCGCTTAATGACCCGCGAGAACGACTCGTCCGGAGAACGCCGGGCCCGACGGAGGCGTTCGTAGGCTTCAAGGTCGATGGAAATCGTCTTGGTCGCCACAGTGCATGTCTACATGCATGGCTCTATTCCGTCAAGCCGCCGGCGAAGGCCACGTTCCGGCTTGAACCCCACAATCCCCGCCTCCGAAATCCCGGGAGACAACCGTTCAGCCCGCTTCACGGGTCACGGCGGATCGGCCCGCCCCATAGACCTCCCGCACTCCGTAGATCGGTTTCTGCTGGCTCTCGTGATAGACGCGGGACAGCATTTCTCCGATCAGCCCGAGGGTGACGAACTGGACGCCGATGATGACCAGAAAAACGGAAAGAAGCAGCAGGGGCCGGTCGGCCAGTTCGGCGCCGAAGAACACCTTCTGACCGATCAGGACGGCGGTGACGCCGGATCCAACGGCCAAAGCGAGAAGGCCGACCAGTCCGAACAGGTGGCTGGGTCGCGTCGAAAACTCCCAGAGGAATTTTACGGTCAACAGATCGAGCAGCACCCGAAACGTGCGTCCAATGCCGTACTTGGACTGCCCCGCGGACCGAGGTCGATGGTTCACCGGAACCTCCACGACGCGGGCCCCGACCTGAGCGGCAATAGCCGGAACGAACCGGTGCATATCGCCGTACAGCCTCAGTTCGCGGGCGATCTCCGCGCGCATCACCCGCATCGAGCACCCCGAATCGTGAATCGGCAATCCGGTAATCCAGGCGATGAGGCGATTGGCCGCCAGAGACGGCAAACGTCGGCTCAAGAGGGGATCTCGGCGCTTGGCCCGCCACCCGTTGACCAGGTCGTACCCCTCGTCGAGCTTTTCCAGAAGCGTCGGGATATCGGCGGGATCGTTCTGCAGATCGGCGTCCAGCGTGGCCACCACTTCGCCCCGCGCCGCCGCAAGACCGGCGGAAAGCGCGGCGGTCTGGCCGAAGTTTCGCCGCAACCGGACGGTCAGGCACCGCTCGTCGCCGTCGCAGATCTCCCGCAACCGGTGAAAGCTCCCGTCGGTGCTCCCGTCGTCGACGAAGATCGCCTCCCAGGATCGGGACAGGCCGTCCAGGACCCCCCGGAGAGCGTCATAGAGGGGTTTGAGGTTCTCCTCCTCGTTGAAAAGAGGCACTACGACCGATAGACCCGGCCGTTGCGAACCTTCGCCATCGTCGAGATTTCGTCTCTCCTTCACGTCGACCATAGGGTTCAGCAATTGGAGAGGGGTCAAGCGACCATCGCCGCCCCGCCCAATCCTAGCGCGGATCTCGACGGTGAGCCAATACAAAGACGGGGGACTCTAACGTTTTCTCGGGTTAAGATGAGGTCCGTGCCGGAACCGATGTCCCGCAACCCGTCCGCCTCCGCGAAGGGAGACCCCGATGAAAGTCCGTAGTACGTTTCATGCGGCCCTGGGCCTTGCGTTTGCCTTGTCTCTGTGGGCGGTTTCGCCCTCCGTTGCCGCGGCGGAGGACGGCTTCGTTCCCCTCTTCAATGGGCGCAACCTCGACGGATGGGTCAACGTGAACTGCGCTCCGGAGACCTGGACCGTCCGCGACGAGATGATCGTCTGCTCCGGAGTCCCCACGGGAGTCCTGCGGACCGTCCGTCAATACCAGAACTACGTGCTCGAACTGGAGTGGAAACACCTGCACGAGAGAGGAAACGCCGGGCTGTTTCTGCATTCCGACGCGATCACCGCACCGGGACAGCCTTTCACCCGGTCGATCGAGGTGCAGATCCTGGACGGCAACCATGGCGACGTGTTCTCCATCCACGGCACCACGCTGACACCCAAGACGCCCCACCCCCGGGGAGCGATGCGCGCTCTACCCACCGCACAGAGGGCCAGACCGGCGGGCGAATGGAATCATTACCGTGTGGAGTCGAGGGACGGCGTCGTCACCCTCGCCGTCAACGGCGAAGTCGTCACTCATGCCTTCCACGCGAATCCCCGCAAGGGCTACATCTGTCTCGAGTCGGAAGGGAGCGAGATCCATTTCCGGAATCTGCGGATCAAGGAACTGCCCGCCGGACCGGTTCCTCCGGAGGCCGTGGCGGTGGTGGACGAGGGGTTTCGGTCCCTCTACAACGGCCTCGACCTTCGGGGCTGGAAGCGGGTCCCCGGCAACGAGGGTCACTGGAGGGCCGAGGACTGGAAGCTCACCTACGACGGAATGAGCGAAGCCGAGGGAGACGACCGGAACCTGTGGACGGAAGAGGAGTTCCGGAACTTCATCCTCATCGTCGACTGGCGGCAACCGCGGGAACCACAGCCCGAGCAGACTCCGGTCATTCTCCCGGACGGATCGGAAGCCCTCGGACCGGACGGCCGGCCCCTGCGCGCCACGGTGCCGGACGCCGGCGACAGCGGCATCTACCTGCGGGGAAGCTCCAAGAGCCAGATCAACATCTGGAACTGGCCGGTCGGTTCGGGCGAGATCTGGGGTTACCGGACGGACCAGGACATGCCCGCCGAGGTCCGGGCCTCCGCCGTCCCGATTCAGAACGCCGACAACCCGCCGGGCCGATGGAACCGGTTCGAGATTCGCGTCGAGGGCGAGGTGGTGTCGGTCGATCTGAACGGGAAGCCGGTGATCCGGGAAGCTCGGCTTCCGGGGATGCCGCCCTCGGGTCCGATCGGGCTGCAGCACCACGGAGATCCCATCGAGTTCGCCAATATCTACATCAAGGAACTGCCGTGAGGGACCACGCCGCTCTTTGCGGGTCCGGCCCGTGACCGGTGACATCCCGCGAGAACCCACCCGTTCCTGTGATGGATAAGGGCCGTGCGCGCAGGGAGCGGCGTCGGAAACCCGGCCTGCGAATGACCCCGAGTCCTTGAGAAACGCGTTTCTCAAAGTTCGAACACCAGCCTGAGGCCCGCCCCGATTCTGGCCATCCCTTCAGCGGGGACGGTCCCGGCCCGGTCCACGAAGTCCAGGCGGAGGACCTTCTGCACATCATACAGGTTCGCGACCGAAGCTTTCGGAAGACCCGTGTCGGCGCGGCTCAGGCGAACGTTTCCCGGAAGGCCCTCCAGGTGAAGACGACTCGTCAGCGGAACGACAAGAAATGAGCCGACGCGAGGCTGGCGAACCTTGTTGGTCTGAATGACAAGAGCGGGACGGCGTTTATCGACGCGCACCCACCACACTTCGCCCCGCCGGGGCAGCGGGTCACCATTCGTCGTCACGATACTCCGCCGCCATCCGATGCTTTTGGTGGCGCCGCCACGCCGCTTCATCATCGGCGACATCCCAGCCGTGCCGATCGATGTAGGCTTCGACCCGCTCTCGGATGCGTTCCGCTTCGAGCAGTCGGGCGAGGAACTCCGAGCGGGAGGTGCCCCGCCGGCTGGCGGCTTCGTCTGCGAAAGCCACCAGTTCCTCGGGAAGGGAGACGCCGATCTTCATGCCTTTAGGATACCACAAGAAGAATACCTTGGTATTCCTATAATTCTCTCTCCTAGAGGAGAAACGGATACCTCCGGCGACGAATCCTTCATCCACCGACCGGAGCGCCCGTGATTCCATCGCCTTGGGCGGGTTGCCCACGAACGGAGCCTTCTGAAAAAAAGAACTGGAGATTCGGACTCGGAATCCTTCACAATGGCTAACCGGATTGGAACTCGTTCCGGGCCGGTTTTGTGCCATATCGCCCCGGCCCCGGAACATTCGCCCGCTCCGTTCAACATTTCCGACCGGGGGAAAGAGTGAATCACATGACAAAGCGAAGAGACTTCCTGAAGACGAGCATGACCGGGGCCGCCGCACTGGCGGTCGGAACCATGGGTTTTACCGCAAAGTCCTATGCGTCCATCATCGGCGCCAACGATCGCGTCAATCTCGCCGTGATCGGCCTTCGCAACCAGGGCACGGTGCACCTTCACAGCTTTTGCGAACTCAAAGACAGCCACAACGTGGCCGTGAAGACTCTCTGTGACGTGGACGAGGCCCTCTTCGCCCCGGCCGCCCGGATCGTCGTCGAAAAGACCGGGACGCAACCCGGCACCGAATGGGATTTGCGCAGGGTTCTGGACGACCGGGAGATCGACGCGGTCTCCATCGTCACTCCGAACCACTGGCATGCCCTGGCCACCGTCTGGGCCTGCCAGGCGGGCAAGCACGTCTATGTCGAGAAGCCGGTTTCCCACAACATCCGGGAAGGCCGGAAAATGATCGAAGCGGCCCGCAAATACGACCGGATCGTCCAGGTCGGATTGAACAACCGGTCGTCCCGGAACGTGATCGAGGCCATCCGGTTTATCCACGACGGCGGTATCGGCGAAGTGTACATGGCGCGGGCCCTCTGTCTTAAAGCGCGCGACTCCTATGGCATGGCAAGGGACAGCCAACCGCCGGCCACGTTCCATTACGATCTTTGGCTCGGCCCCGCTCCCTACCGACCGTACAACGTCAAGCGGAGTCACTATTGCTGGCACTGGTACTGGGACACCGGCAACGGCGATACGGGAAACACCGGCCCCCACCAGCTCGATCTGGCCCGCTGGGGCATGAACAAGAACGAACACCCGGTGTCGGTCTATTCCGCGGGAGGCCTTTACGGGCTTGATCGGGACGAGAAGGCCGAAGGAGAGCGGACTCCTGGAAGGATGGTGTACGGAGGAGTCGAGGTATACGGTCGCGACAAGACCTTCCAGGAGACGCCCAACACGCAGACCGCCGTGTTCAAGTACGCCGACGGCAAGATGCTCGAGTTTGAATGCCGGGGCCGGTACACCAATCACGAAGGAAGTCGGGGCCAGGAAGTCGGGAATCTCTTCTACGGATCGGAGGGCTGGCTCGAAATCTACGGCTCCAACTGGCGGGCCTTCCGGGAATGGGAACGGGAACCCTTTGCGGGCTCGAAGGAAATCGGCAGGGGCTGGGACGGCAACCACTGGTCCAACTTCATCGATGCGCTCCGCTCCGGCGGGAAGGAGGACCTGCGCTGCGATATCCGCGAAGGCTTCTATTCCACCGCGCTGGCCCACCTGGCCAACATTTCTTATCGAGTCGGCCGGGAACTGAGATTCATGGAGGAGTACGAGAAGTTCGCCAACGACCCCGAAGCCGATACGCTGCTCAGTCGGGTCTACCGGGTTCCCTACGTGGTCCCGGAAGAGGTCTGAGAAGGGCACGACGACGGGGGGCGGTGCGGGAAGCGGCCACTCTCGGCTTAGTCACGCGCCTTCGCCGAACATCAAGAGAACGACCATGTTGGCCCCATGGACTTCCCGGCTGTGTCCCCGACCGCATCTTCCAGTCAGTTTGGAGGACTTATGGCGCTGCTGGACTCCAACCAGGACGGTCAGGTTGCGGACGACATTGCCCGGATGGGCTCTAGTTGCTGAGTAGCCTGTTCAATTAAGAAGTAAACGCAAAGACACCTAACAGAAGAGAGGAGGGTCAGATGGGACTGTTTGCATTTGTGAAAGAGGCGGGTGCGAAACTCATAAGTGGCCGACAATAGCACAATCGATGCTGTCGGTACCCATTTGTTCGGCGAATATCGCCCGGACCTCCTGTAGATCGCCCTCACACAATCCAAGGCATGGTGTCCAAGCCTTAAACCCGCCTTAAAACATATATATGGGCGCCTATATGGGCGCCCCGGACTCGAATCCGACGTCCTCGGCACTGCGAATCGCAGGGTACCGCCGGAGTCGGCCTCAGATTAGTTGCTCCCGCATCCGCTCCAGAAAGCGGGGCACCTGGTCGAAGGGATCCTCCGGCCCCAAAGTTTCCAGAAGAACGTAACCTCGGTACGCCGCGCCCCGGATGATCTCCCCCAGGCGGCGCAGGTCCACGGGGCCGGGTTGCCCGTCGGTGTAGACCTGTTCCTTGATCTGCCAGGCCACGGCGTAGGGCGCCGCCTGGGCGATTTCCGCGTAGGGATCGGCCGAGCGGAAGCTGCCCACGTCCAGATTGACGCCGACCCAGGGGGAATCGACTTCGGCAAGGATCTCGAAAAGCTGTTCCGGAGTCCGGATGAACTCGAAGTGATTCTGGATGGCCAGCATGACTCCCAATCGTTCGGCCGTTCGCGCGCACCGACGCAGGGCTTCGGCGACCTGTTTCACGGCTTTCCCGCGGTCGGCGCCGTCTGGCAGGGTACGGCCGGCGAAAACCCGAAGGTTCGGCGCTCCCAAGTCCCGGGCGACTTCCAGCCAGCGCTCGACCAGGCGGATCTCGGCGGCCAGCGCGGACGGCGAGACCGTGGCGAAGTCGTTGCGCACCCCGGTTCCGCTGATGTCGAGGCCGAGGAGGAACGCCTCGCGCTTGACTTCGGCCAGTTCGGCCGGGTCGGGCGGCTCCGGGTATCCGTGGAAATAGTATCCCGTCAGATCGACCCCGTCGAAATCATGGGCGGCGCTGAAACGCAGCAGTTCCCGGAGAGACATTTCTCCGGCGCGCAGAGGGCGGTTGAAGGAGTAGGCGTTGAGGCTGATTTTGGCCCTGGGTCCGCCGCCT
Source organism: uncultured Acidobacteriota bacterium (assembly GCA_964422565.1). Taxonomy (GTDB): domain Bacteria; phylum Acidobacteriota; class UBA6911; order RPQK01; family JAPXNP01; genus CAYRCA01. The sequence continues at coordinate 17,005 of CAYRCA010000024.1, forward strand.
CTCGAGGGAGGCGAAGGCCGACGCTCGGTTCCGGCCGGAAGGGCGGCCAGCAGCGGCAAAACGGTCAGGAAGGTCCTCCGGGTCATTCTCATCGACGATGCCCCTCGGTCGATCCGAAACGATCATCGGGCAGCATATCCGAAGCCCGTGCCCTCTACAAGGGCGGGGTGCGGGAAGTGCGGGAAGTACCGCCGCCGG
>CAYRCA010000025.1:0-319 GCA_964422565.1 uncultured Acidobacteriota bacterium
TATCCACGGTTTCGGCCGAACCCGCCCCCGAGATCTGCCGCGTGGCCGAGGTGGAACGCGCGGAACTGCTGGTTCTCGGTGCTCACCGGCCGGTCCTGGGGCGATCCGCGTTTGGGGGGGTGGTCCAGGAGGTCATGCGACGGGCCACGGTTCCCACCGGGCTGCTGGTGGACCGCGGGCTGGGCCGTCTTCGCCGGGTGCTGGTCGCCACCGACGAGTCCAATTCCGGCGGCGTCGCCGAAGAATTGGCTCGGCGTTTCGGCGAAAACGACTCCCTGGAGGTGACGCGCGTCGAGGTGGACGGCGATATCGCGATCCT
>CAYRCA010000025.1:329-17170 GCA_964422565.1 uncultured Acidobacteriota bacterium
CCCACAGAATGGGACGGCAGCGATAGAGCGCCGGATCCGGCCCAACGCCTGCCGATAACCCCGGCCGGAACCCTGGCGAACCGGCTGGCGGCGGTCCTTCCCGCCCGGAAGCAGCGGGACTTCGACTTGCTGGTGTTGGGCTTCGCGCGAAATGGTGAACTGGAGTCTGGGCGACCTAGCGCCGATCTCGAGAAATTCATCCGGGAATGCCCCGTCTCGGTCCTGTTCATTCACGCGCCTCCACGCTGGGACCCCGCCTGATCCAAACGTGGAGTCCCGGACCCCGACTCGAGTCGAACAGGATCCAGTTGGGGCGGCGGGCCGGTCGGTGAGCCGGAAGGCAGAAAGATGGAAAAGGGAGCAGGAAGGACCACCGAAGAGGGGAAAGGAGTGCCTCGGCGTCGGGACGTGCCCTTTCGGGAGGCCCTTCGGGTCTGGGCCAAGGTCGCTCTTTACAGCTTTGGGGGGCCAACCGGTCAGATCGCCTTCATGCATCGAATCCTCGTCGAGGAGGAGCGCTGGATCAGCGAGCGCCGATTCCTCCACGCGCTGAACTACTGCATGCTCCTGCCCGGTCCGGAGGCGCAGCAGCTAACGGTCTACGTGGGCTGGCTCATGCATGGGATCCGGGGTGGACTGGCGGCCGGAATCCTCTTTGTGATACCCGGCTTCACCGCCATTCTCGGGTTGAGTCTGCTGTACGCGGCGTTTCAGGACGTGAGTTTGGTGGAGGGTCTCTTCTTCGGCCTCAAGGCCGCGGTACTGGCGGTGGTTGTGGACGCGGTCCTGCGAATCGGAAAGCGGGCTCTGGGGCACTGGGTCATGGTCCTGGTGGCCGTTTTGGCCTTTGTCGCCATCTTCTTCTTCAACGTCCTGTTCCCCCTGATCGTCCTGTCGGCCGCGCTGGTGGGTTTGATCGGATCCCGAGTCGCGCCCAGGGTCTGGAACCGGCGGATTCCCGAGCCGACCGGAGATGCCGAGGCGAACCAGCCCATCCACGGCGACGACATCGGCGAGTCGTCCCGTCCAACCGTCGCCCGGGCGTTTCGCGTCAGCGCCGTCTGCCTTTCGCTCTGGTTCTCTCCCCTGATTCTACTCGCCTACCTGTACGGCGCCGACAGCCTCTACGTCACGGTCGGAATCTTCTTCAGCAAGGCCGCCGTGGTGACTTTCGGAGGTGCCTACGCGGTCCTTGCCTACATCGCGCAGGAGGCCGTCCAGACCCATGGATGGCTGCGGCCCGGCGAGATGCTGGACGGGTTGGGTATGGCGGAAACGACCCCGGGGCCCTTGATCCAGGTCGTCCAGTTCGTCGGCTTCATGGGCGCCTATCGGAGTCCGGCTCCCCTGGATCCGATCTCCGGGGGGGTTCTGGCCTCGTTGATCACCACCTGGGTAACCTTTGTGCCCTGCTTCCTCTGGATCTTTCTGGGGGCGCCCTACATCGAGTACCTGAGAGGCAACCGGTGGCTGAACGCGGCCCTCTCCACGGTGACCGCGGCGGTGGTGGGCGTCATTCTCAACCTGGCGGCTTGGTTTTCCCTGCACACCCTGTTCGCCACGGTGGATGAAGTCCGCTGGTTGGGCATGCGCCTTCTTGCGCCCGACTTCCGAACCCTGGATCCGATTTCGCTGGGCATTTCCCTCGCCGCGTTCCTGGCCCTCTTCCGCCTGAAGATCGGGATGCTCCCGGTCCTCGCCGCCAGTTCATTCGCCGGTCTCCTGGTCCACCTGCTGTTCCGGGCCGGCGCCTGATCCCGGGGGTCATCCGGCGCCTTGACCTCCTCGGAGCCCTTTTCCCATCGCCGGCTGACTCGGCCACTCCTCAAGACCTCTGATAGCGACTATCCTAGGGGAACACACGGGGACCGAAAGACCGGGTGAATCCTTTGGAATCGCACTGAGGAGGGTTCAGGATGGTTGCGAACCGAACACTCACAAAGGGGATCGAGTACGTGGTGTCGCGGCCGATACTGGCCACGATCACCGTGGGCGGTGGCATCCTGATCCTGCTGGCCGCGGTGAGCCGCCTGGCCGAGATCTACGCTCCGATCGGGCATCTTCGCTTCCTGGTTCCGTTCCTGCCGCCGTTCGTGATTACACGGACGGCGAAGCGGATCAACCGGGGCTTGGCCGAGTTCGACTTCATCCGGGACGCAGAACCGGTCATTCTCGTCGGCTTTCCACGGTCCGACCGGATCGAGGCTCTGCTGGAAACCAGACCGCAGGTGTTCTCGGACTCGGCCGTCCGGCATCTGGGCGTCTCGCGCGACGAACTGGCTTCGCGGCCGATTCTGGCAGCACCGACTTTTGCTCCCGGGACCTCGGAGCAAGTCTTCCGCCGGTTGCTGGAACAGTCGCCGGATGCCGATGGACGAAGGGCTGTGTCCGGCCTGGCTCTCCAGACGCCGGGAACGGGGGACGCCCCCGAACGAAGGTTCCTGCTCGCGGGGGTGCTGAGACCCGAGGGCTCCCGCTGGAAGTGGAAGCTGCAGCTGAGCCTGCTTCCGGACTGGGAAGGCGATTCGAGCCGCCGAGTCAGCTCCGGCCGCTCGCTCGACCCTCGCGCCGAGACCGGACGTCCTGGCGCGGGGAGTTGAAGGCCGGCGCTGTTCGGCGGCTGTCAACAGGGCGCCGGTCAAAGCCGGCTTGAGTCACTCCGCACCAGGTGCAGGGGTAGGACCTTGGCGGCCGCCGTCGAGTGGGGCTCCCGGCGTATGACCTGGAGAGTCTCCCCGTCCCGCCAATAGCGGGCCATCATCCGGGGGGCGTCGCCACGGTTCCCAAGAGCGGCCAGAACCGTCGCCGCGATCCGGCTCTCGTCGATCTCGCCAAGCCTGGGGTGCACCAGGAGATTGACCTGGGACAGACCGTCCTCCCGTTCCTCCTCCACCAACTGATAGTCGGTGGGACCTCCCCCAAAGCGCAACGGCAGAATCTCCTCAAGGATCCGAATGATCTCGCTGCCGAGGAAATGCATCCCGCCGGCCGTAAGCTTGTCGTAACTGCGGATTCCATGCAGGTGAAGGGAAAAGCCCACCTCTCCGAGCAAACAACCACAGTCCCGTTCCAGGAGGGTGCCGTAGTCGTCACTCTCCACATTGATCATCAGCTTCGGGCAGTGGGGCAGCAGAGTCGTCAGGAAAAGAGCCCCCACCCTTGTTCCTCCATTTCCGACCTCCCGGTCGCGTTGGAGCACAGCCACCTTGTCGGTCACGAGATGTACGTCGTCTATCGCCTGGGGCCTGGCACATGGAAGTCCCAGGTTGCCTGATTCCGCCATGGAGTAGCGGGAGAATCCGCGACAACCGGCGGAGCGAATCACCCGGTCCCTCGCCGGAGTGTACGGCTCGCCGCCCATCCGGAAGACGCTTCCCGAGATATCCAGGCCCGCCTCCCGGGCGGCCAGACAAACTCGGACCGCCGAGGTGGTGGACGTATCCAGGAACCCCGGATCACCTTGCGCTCGGACGCCGGCCAGCCATCGGACGATGGGAAGAGGATCCCCGAGTTGGATATGTTCCGGAGTGGCCAGAGGCCTCCCCACCAGGCGGGCCGCGGCCAGGACGGCGTACGTGAACAAAGCGTGGCGCCAGTTCGGGCGACTCAACCCCAGACGGGTCGGCGAGAACCATCGCTCCACGGGATGACCGTGTCTGGCCTGCCTCAGGACGTCCTTGATGCCCGCCACCCCCGGAGGCACGGGCCGCCACACCGCCTTGCGACGATCCAGAAGTCCCAAAGCCTCCAGCGACAACCGATCGTAGGCCGCCTCATGTTCCAACAGTCCGTGGTCGATGAGCACGGGCGTTCCGCGGCTTCGAGAACCGCCCGTGCGCGATACATACCCGGCATCGAGCAGCGGATTGTCGAAGGCTTCAGCCGCCACAACCATCTCCAGGCCCAGACGGCGGATGGGTTTCGAACCCTTGAACTCCTCCAGCGCGATGTAGACACCCTCGTTGTGAAACCGGGCGAGCGCGGCTTCGACGCCGTCCGCAAGGACCCAGGCGGAGGCTTGTTCCCAGTCGATCCCGGCCCCCAGAAGCAGCCTCCGGTAGGGGCTTGCCGGTTGGGCGTAGACTCCCCGCTCCAATATGTTCAAAAAGGCGTTTCGGCGGCCCTCGAGCTGGGTGGATACCAGCCGCCGACAGTCCTCGGCCGACAGGGTGTCGCGCAGGTACCGCGGCAACCCCGCCAGGTATTGGACCGCCAGCGCTCCTCGATTTCTCGCCATGGGATCAAATATACGACAATCCCGAGACTCCCCCGGGCCGAACGATGCGGCGTCCGGACAAACCGGATGCCGGAGGCGGTCGCGGCAAGCCGGGCACCGAGAGTAGAGCAAGCACCCGTGTGTCCGCAAGGCGCCGCCAAGGCCCCGTCAGGACTCCGGTACAACCCGCCTAACTCTCTCTTGCCGATTCGGCCAGGGGAGATCCCACGGATGAGGCCCCGAGAGACGGCGTTATCCTTCCCGGCCGAAATAGAGGGCCTGGAGGCGAGTGTAGGCCTCCAGATCGCTTTCGCCGTGCTCGGGCGGACCCGCTCCGGAACGCTTCCAACCTCCGAAAGGGAGATGGGCGGCGACCCCGGCTGTGGACTCGCCAATCTTGAGTACTCCCGCCTCGGCTCTCTCCAGAAAACTCTCCCGCAACGAGACGGACCGAGAGAAGAGTGCGGCCACCAGACCCTGCCGGACACCGTTCAAGAGCCGAAGGGCGTCCTCCCAGTGGTGGGCGGACTGGACGACGAGAACCGGCCCGAAAGTCTCCTCCTGAACGATTTCGCTTCCGGGATCGGGGTCTAAGACCAGGGTGGGGGGCAGGTAAAAGCCCTCGCTGGGGACTCCGGCGCCGGTGTCGCCGGCCAAGTGGGGAGCGATCGTCTCACACCCCTCGGCCGAGGCCCGCTCCAGAACGCCGGCGACCCGATCGAGGGCCCCCGCAGAGATGAGTGGTCCCACCGAGACTCCCTCCTCCAGGGGATCGCCCCAACCCAGTCTTCCAACCGCGGCAGTCAACCGCTCAAGGAAGGCGTCCCGGCAGGTGCGCTCGACCACAACCCGGCGGGTGGCAGTGCATCTTTGTCCTGCGGCTCCGAAGGCCCCCTCGGCGACGGCCGCGGCGGCGGCATCGAGGTCGGCATCGCTCCAGACGATGGCTCCGTTGTTACCCCCCAGCTCGGCCTGCAGTGGGATTCCCCTTCGGAACGCCGTAACTCCGGCGGTAAATCCGGCGGCTTCCGAGCCGGTGAGCGATATCCCGTCCACACCCGGATCGGCCATGAGCGCCTCAGCCGTCGAACGGGGACCGGACACCAAAGGCACGAGGCCCGGGGGCACTCCGGCCTCAATCAGCCGCCGTTGCAGCTCCAGAGCGACACCCAAGCCCCGCGGGGAAGGTTTCCAGACCACGGCGTTGCCGAGTAGGAGGGCCGGGGCCGCTTTTCCCAGCGGCACCGCCGCAGGGTTGTTCCAGGGCGTGACCAGTGCCACCACACCGAGCGGCAGGCGGCGGAAGTACCGCCCGACGTCGACACGGTTCCGGGGCTGGCGCAGGCCGGCGCCGATGACCGCGCGAAGCAGGTCGATGGCGAAGGCCACTTCGGCTCGGCCATAGATAAGCGGCTTGCCTACCTCGACCGCTAGTAACCGGGCGATGGGTTCGGCGTCCCGCTCCAGAATCTCCAGCAAACGCTGCAGCGGCACGCAGCGTTCGACGGGGGTAAGGCGACGCCAAACGGGTGCCGCGCGGCGAGCGGCGGCGACCGCCGCTCCGATTTCAAAGAGGCCCGCGGCCGGCGACCGCCAGAGTCGCCGGGAGGGCTGGCGCGGGGAGACATGAGTGAGGGCTTCGCCATCGGCACCAAACAGTCGCCGATCCCCGAGGCTCGCCACCGGCAGAAGGGGTGCCGAACGATCCGACTCGACCATCTCCCCGCTCATTCTAGCCAGAAGGAAATCGACCGGAGTGAAGGCGGCGGCACGGGACTCCAGGTACTGCCGGGAGATTTCGCCGTGGAGGGGATCATCGCTCGCCACGGCGTCCTCCGCCACCCAGATTTCATATCCGCGCTGGTAAGCATCCAGAGCGCTCGCGCGGATACAGCCATGGAGATGTACACCCGCGAGAACGAGGATGCGGCTGCCGAGGGTCAGAAGGACCGGATCAAGCCGGGTACCGTGAAAAGCCGAGAACGCGGTCTTGTGGACTACCTCCTCGCCGGCGACAGGTTGCAGCGACGGGGGCGGGTCATGTCCCGGGGTTCCCTCGAGACAGCGCCAGTCGCCGTCTCGCCGCCAGTGGGCCATGCGGTGATCCGGCTGACGATGAACGGTGGTCCAGACATGGACTACGGGCCAGGAGGCTCTGCGGAAGCCGGCCAGAAGCCGCGCGGCTTGAGCCACCGTCCACCCCGCCGCGGGGAAAAGGCCTCGGCCGGAGAGGAAATCCCGCTGCAGGTCGATGAGGAGGAGAACCGGCTTCATCGCTTCCGGTCGGCCTGTCGCAGCTCGACGACAGCCTCCGCGGCGAGTCTGGCGAATTCACGGGTTCCTACCAGCCGACAGCCCTTCTCGACCAGATCGGCCGTGCGCCAACCCGCCGCCCAGACGCGCCGCAAAGCCGATTCGATCAGCGCCGCCTCATCCATGAGGCCGAAGCTCTCGCGGAGAAGCATGGCCAACGCAAGGATTTGTCCCCCCGGGTTGGCCCGGTCGGTACCGGTAAGCTCATGGGCCGCGCCGTGGTTCGTTTGATAGACACCACCCGACGAGGAACCGAAGCTTCCTCCGTATGTCATTCCACGGGATCCGATCAAGACACCGCCCAAATCCGAGAGAATGTCTCCAAACAAATTCGAGGCCACGACGACGTCACTCTCCTCCGGATGCTGAACTAAGTGGTACACCGCATAATCCACGTCCAGCAGCTTCCAGTCGATCCCTTCCTCGGCGGCGACCTCGACGGCACAGTCGGTCCAGAGGCGGCTGAGGACGGGGAGGCCTCCGCGCTTGACCACCACGGCGACTCGTCCGCGCCTCCGGGCGGCGATTCGGGCGGCGACCACCATCACCCGACGCACGGCCCGTTCCGTGCAGGTGAAACTGTGCCTCACCACGCACCCCTGCTCGGGACAGGCCTCCTCCATCGAGTGGCCTTGGTAGATCCCCTCGCTGTTCTCTCTCACCACCAGCAGGTCTACGTCGTCCATGTGTCCGCCGTGGAGGCGGCGAGCTCCCCGGAGTTCCGGCCAGGGGATGATTGGAGAAAGCTTGCAGAAGAGGTCCAACCGGCGGCGAAGATCGTACACGAACCGGCCACCCATCGGTCCCGCCAGCATCGCGCCCCCCTCGGCGAACAGGCTCCCGCAGGCCACCGCCACCTCCTCCGCCGACTCGGGGGCCTCCAGGAGATGGATCCGGAATCGCGAGCGCCGCTCCTCGTCGAGGGCCTCAAGCACTTCGAGGGCGGCGGAAAGAACCTCGGGTCCGATTCCCTCCCCCTCCAGGACGGCGATGGGAAAGGGACCCGCAGGCGACGGCCGCCCGGCGGAGGTCTCATGGATCATGCTGCTCCACCGGTCGATCGAGGCCGTTTGCAGGATACTCATGGATACACTCCCAACTCCAGGGACCGCCCATCGGGCCGGCCGGATCGGACTCGTCGTTGATCGTCCCGATTCCCTTCGCCGGGTGTGGCTCTCCCGGCGCCGCCACGACGGATGCCGACCGGAACCGCAGGGAAAGAATCGGCCACATTGTACTGCTTTCCCTCGGGTGCCGCTTCAGTTGGTCGAGAGAGAACGGTATCCGACGAGCCGACGGTAATCAAGGCTCCCGAACTCCTGAGCCCAACCCCTTGACAGACAGACCAAAGTGGACCAAGTTTAGACTCATGACAACTCGGAATCCCCGGCCCCTCCACCGATCCCATCGCAGGCAGTTCCTCCAGACCGCCCTCGCCGGCGGCGTAACGGCGATCGGTTTCCCGGCGATCCTGTCGGGCCGCTCGCCCAACTCGAAGCTGAACGTCGCCGGCATCGGGGTGGGCGGCCGCGGCGCCGCCAACACCGAGAAGGCCGCCTCGGAGAACATCGTGGCCCTGTGCGACATCGACGCGAACTACCTCGCCCGGGCCGCCGAGAATTACCCCCAGGCTCGAACCTACACCGACTTCCGCAAGCTCTACGACGAGGCCGCCGACATCGACGCGGTCATCGTGAGCACCACCGAGCATACCCACGCCGTCGCCGTGCTGCCCGCGCTCACGATGGGCAAGCACGTCTTCTGCGAAAAGCCTCTCACCCACAACGTCCGGGAGGCGAGGATCCTGACGGAGGCGGCGCGGGAGGCGCGAGTGGCCACCCAGATGGGAACCCAGATCCACGCGGGGGAGAACTATCGCCGGGTGGTCGAACTCATTCAGGCGGGCGTCATCGGGCCGGTCCGCGAGGTCCATGTGTGGGTCTCCCGCGCCTGGGGCCGGCAGACCCGGGAGGAAGCGGAAGAGGCGAGGGACATCGTCTTCGTCCGGGAACGTCCCCCCGAGGCCATGCCGGTTCCGCCCGGCCTGGAGTGGGACCTCTGGATCGGCCCGGCGCCCTTCCGTCCCTACAGCGACGTCTACCTGCCGGGCCCGAAGTGGTATCGCTGGTGGGACTTCGGCAACGGGACCATGTCCGATCTGGGCAGCCACTGGATCGATCTGCCCTTCTGGGCGCTGGACCTCGACGCCCCGCTTGCCGTCGAGGCGGCGGGTCCCCCGCCCCATCCCGAAATCGCCCCCGCCACGATGAGCGCGACCTACACCTACGGCGCCCGGGGAGATCGTCCCCCCCTGCGGCTCACGTGGTACCAGGGAAGGCTCAAGCCTCCGCTGTGGGAGGAGGGGCGGATCCCCCAGTGGCCCAACGGAGTCCTGTTCGTAGGCGAAAGCGGGATGCTCCTCGCCGACTACGGCAAGCACATTCTCCTGCCGGAGAATCAGTTCGTCGACTTCGAGCCGCCTCCCCGAACCATTCAGCCGTCCATCGGCCATCACGAGGAATGGATCGAAGCCTGCAAGAACGGCTCGCCGACGACCTGCCATTTCGGTTACTCGGGGCCGCTGACCGAGGCCAACCATCTGGGCAACGTGGCCTATCGGGCGGGACAGAGGCTGGAGTGGGACGCCCGGAATCTGCGGATTCCCAACGCTCCGGAGGCGGAGGCCCTCCTTGGCCGCGAATACCGCGACGGGTGGTCCCCTCGGTTAGGACTCCGCCCCGACGGCCCCGGCTAGGAGTCCCCGGCCCGCGGCCGAAGACTTCCGCTGTATCGATAGATCGAGACGGCGAGAGCGCCGAAGAAAGCGGCCACCGTCAGGATATCCACGGTTTCCGGGCTCAGATGGACGCGGATATGGCCCAGCAGGTACTCGATGTAGGAATGGGGTAGATCGTACTCGCCCAGACGATACTTGACCCTCCAATGCCACTCGGTGCAGGGGCAATAGCCGATCCCGTAACGGAGCCCCAGAACGAACCAGGAAAAGCCGGTCAAGAAGAGCGCCGCCAGATGCAGCCGGAGAAGGGGGCGCCAGATCCAGCCGCCCAGTACAAAGAGGATCAGACCCACGTGGAAGACGGAGAAGGCGACATCCAGCCATTGCAGTTTCCAGACCGACATAGCTTCCCCCGATTGCCCCCCGACTTGTGGCGGCGTCCGATCCGAAACGGGGCTTGAGCCCCGGGCGTTCGACCTCAGCTTACTACCATTGATCCGCCGAGTCGGCTCCCTCTCATGCACCACAACCGTCAGCACCGCGCCCAAACCCACCACCCGGGGCAACGAAATGCAAAATCTGCGCTATCGGCACGGCAAGAGGTGCACGGATTGCATCGAAAGCCGGGGAACGAGACTCGAGCCCGCGCCCTTCCAGAGGCACTAACCCGGTATGAAACCGGCGTGTTTAGGGCCGAAGCCCGAATCGGACGAACCGGCGGCGGATCCGAGGTTATCCGCCGCCGGTCGTCCTCCGCCGCCGATTCCCCGCCCGACACCGTTTGGCCGCCGCACCGCGATCCAGAAGGGCTCGTTCCCTACAGGCTCTAAAAGAGCCGGCGCCGCCGGGCGGGTCGCTCCCCGCGCTCCGGTTTGATATAATAACCTTATGATCCCATTGGAGTTACGCCCAATCTTTTGGGACGTTGACCCGAAGGCCTTCGACCCAACCCGGTACCCCGAGTATACGATCCGCCGTGTCCTGGAACTCGGGGACGAACAGGCGGTCGCCTGGCTCCGGCGAACCTTCTCGGAGGCGCGGATCGGAGCAGTGGTGCGCCACGAACGGAGACTTTCCCCGCGGTCCGCCAACTTCTGGGCCCTCGTGTACAAGATCCCGGTCAATGATGTCGCCGCCTTGCGGCATCGCTCCGAGCGCTTTGAGGCATGACGGACGAAACTTGGCATCGATCGGCCGTCAGCGACGAGGTCCGGGGGCTGATCGAGGAATTGCGCGACCGGACTCTCCTTGTCGACTTCTACCTGGCGGGGGGTACGGCCCTCGCTTTGCGGCTCGGTCATCGCCTTTCGGTGGATCTGGACTTCTTCACTCGAAAACCCTTCGACCAGGAGAGCTTTCTTGCCCGACTCACCGCAATGGACGGGGTTTCACTGCTCGCCAAGGACGTGGAAACGCTGCACGCTCACATCCGGGGGACCCGGGTGAGCTTCCTCGGCTACCCCTATCCCCTACTCTTTCCTTTCGCGTCATTCGCCGGGGTATCGATCGCCGACCCACGGGACATCGCCTGTATGAAGATCAGTGCAATCGCCGCACGAGGAGCGAGACGCGACTTCATCGACCTTTACACCGCGGCCCAAATCCACGGGCTGGGGTCTCTGATCGCACTCTTTGAGAGAAAGTACGCGCGGGTGAACTACAGCAGGGTTCACATTCTCAAGTCCCTCACCTATTTTGAGGATGCCGAGAGGGAACCGATGCCCCGGATACTGACGGATCTCTCCTGGGGGGAAGTGAAACACTTCTTCCAGCGCGCGGCGCCGGATCTCCTGTAGACCGCGGGCGCCCCTTCCTGCGTCGGCGCGGGGCGCGATTTTCTCTTCGACGTCCCCGTTAGGCTCCAACCGAGACCAACCCCGCCCTTCTTTGGCGTCCCGCGCAAGGACACCCTTCCTCCCGGCGTCCCAATCGATACCGATCAAGGCTTGGCGTCACCCAGGGTCACGGCCGGCGGCGGGACATGCTTAGCCGTTCTCACCATGGCCGGAATGTCGGCCCACTCGTCCGGAAAACCCCGTCCGCCTCCCCGCTCCCCCCCAGCCCGATGGCGGGGGTTCCTCCCGGCGATCGCTACATTCACCTTCGAAGAACCGGCGTCGCCCGGTTGCGGATCGAGTCCCGGGCCAGGCTCCGAGTCGACGGAGCTTCGGCCGCCAGGCCGTTCCCGAGTACGGCGAGCATGAGAATCGCAATTCTTGAGAAGTGTGTGACGGCGCCTCTCCCTTCTGCGCAATCCGAGCGCACCGTTCCGCGCGCCCCCTCCTTTATTGCGCCGGAAATCTGTTGCACTATCAAGTCGGGTTCCGTCGGCGGCGGGGAAGCTCGCGGAGAGGAATTGAAACGATGCGACTTCCGGACTTGAAGGGGGGCTGGGCGGTGGTGACCGGCGCCTCACAGGGAATCGGACGAGCAACGAGCGAAATGCTGCTGGAGCAGGGATGCCGGGTTTTCGGTCTGGCGCGCGGCGAAGGGGCTCCGGGTGGAGAAGACCCTCGTTTCGATCTCCTGGACTGCGACCTCTCCGAGGCGAGCGAAATCAGGACCGCCTTCGCGAAGATCCGAAGCCGCACCTCCCAGCTGGACTACGTCGTCAATGTGGCCGGCATCGACCCCAAGTATTCGATCGCCGAGGGAGACGAGACCCGGTGGCGCGAGATTGTGGACCTGAATCTGAGGGCGTATTACCTGGTCATTCGTGAGTCCCTGCCTCTGCTGCGCGAAGGGAAGGGCAAGAGCATTGTCAACGTCTCCTCGATCAACTACCGCCTGGGAATCCCCAGGAGGTCGATCTACTCCGCGTCGAAGGCGGGAATCCTGGGGTTGACCACGGGTTTGGCCCGGGAGCTGGGCGAGGAGGGCATCCGGATCAATACGGTGACGCCCGGCTGGGTCTTTACCGAGCGACAGGTCGCCGAGTATTTTACTTCCCCCGGAGACCGGCGAAAGCATTTCGCCCACCTCGAGTCCCGCCAAGCCTTGAGGCATCGGATCAGCCCCCAGGATGTGGCCCGCCACATCCTCTTCTACCTTTCGGAGGCCAGCGCCGCTTCGACCGGTCACAACTGCGTGGTGGACGCGGGGTGGCTGCTTGAGTGAGTGTCAGCGGGATTCCCATCGCGCGGGAAGGATTGAGGTAGTCGCTTACCGGTCCGCACTGAATGGCGCTCGGAAAGGACAACTCGGAACTCGAGGGTATCTTCCTTGGTAATCGCGCGATCGACGCCGGCCTCAGTCGGACCCCCGCCAATCCCACCGAATGTCGATCCGCACGAAGCTTCGATCGCGATCGTCGTACCGGATGGCCCCATTCTTCCCCAACACCCTGGCCAGGAAGAGCAGGAAGGCCCCCTCGCCGAGCGAACCTTTGGCGCGGTAGGATCCCTCGGCCTCGAGATCGATCCCCACACCGTCCAGATAGGTTCGAATCGCCTCCGCGTCCTTCAAGCCTTTCGGACCGGTCACCTTTCTCCAGTCCCACTGAATCTCCCTCACCGGAACTCCGCCTAGTCCTTCCAATCCCTTCACCGGGCTTGTGGGGATGTATCCCCGCGGCTCGATTCTCGGGGTCGCCCGCGACACGGAAAGGCCCCGGGCCACCCAATTTTCCCAGCCGCCATCCAGCAGAGCGACGTGGGGGTGCCCGGCATCGACCAGTGTCCACCAGAGCCAGGCCGCCTCCGGTCCGCCGTACCGGTCATAGACCACGACCTGCGTCAACTCGCCGACCCCCAACTGCCGAAGCAGCGCCTCGACGCGTCCCCGCGGGAGCACTCCGCCCCGCTCCTCCTCGCCCAGGTGTAGGGAAACGGCGTTCGGGACGCGCCCGCGGGCGTAATCTTCCGGCCGGCGCACGTCAACGACACGGCATTCCTGAGCCGACGCCGCCTTGCGCTCCAGCAGGTAGGGGGACCAAAGCCATCCCGGATCGGGAAAGCCCTTGGCTCCCCTCAGGCGGGCCAGGTGGAGGTCCAGCGCCCGAGCCCTCTCTCCGGAGAACTCCACGCCCCGGGTGGAAAACGACTCCTGTTGAAACCGTCCCACCAGGCCGACGGGCGGCCGTCTCGCGATGCCGGCCAGGGGGACGATCTGGTAGTAGCCGGCGGCGTCCCCGTCATCCCCGTGGCACCGGCCGCAGTGGCCCAGATAGAGCGACTCGCCGAGCGCCGCCAGGCGTTCGGCGTCGTCCTCACCCGGCGCAAAGGCGGAAACCACAAAAGAGGTCGTCAACACGACCAAACACAGACCGGACAGTTCCCACTTCATCAAATACCCCGCCGGCGCTCCGAACCGAACCTTGCGTCGAGCCATCCCTTCCCGGGGCCCTGCTCAAGGCGCTTCCGTCAACCGAGTCCGTTGGACGCCCGCCGTCGTGTTTCCATCAACTCCCGACGTGAGTATAATGCCTTCCTCCTCGATCACCCGACTTTCCGGGTGCGCGCCGGATGGGGTCGTCGCGGACGACGCGGGCCGCAACCAGTTACCGCCCGTAATACCGCCTCACCCGGGGGCTGGAGGCCCCGCCGCCGATGATCCCCAGGTCGATCAGAACGGCCAGGACGATAACCACGACACCGATCCCGTCGATCGCGCCTCGCGGGGGAATATGCCAAGCCAGCGCGTAAGCCAGCACGGTCAGCGGCATCAGGAAGAACCCCGCCACCGGCCAGGCGACATGGACGCCATGGTAGGCGGTCTGCAGATACGGGAAGAATAGCCAGATTAGAACGATCGCGACTCGTGGAAAGAACAGAGCGAGACAGCCAACAAGACAGGGCATGACAGTATTCTCCCGGCACGCTGGCAATAAAGCAAGTCTGTCGTTTGGAGTCCTTTCTTCATAGCCACCTACAAGAACAATGGGTGTCCGGCACCAATATTGTTCGACTGACTCCGCGGCCCGGGGAGGTCGCGCACCGGGTTAAGGACCCGGCAGGAGCAGGCGCAAACGGTGTGTTCCGGCCGGAAGGGTCAGGCCGGTCGCTATCGCCTTGTTCGAATAGGGGTTGACCCGGGTCGGCAGGGCTTCGGGCCGCCCGTTCGGATAGTCGATTTCCATGAACAGCTGATCCTGGTTGCCGATGGCCTCGTCGCCGCCGGTGTACCAGTTCTCCCCTCGCCCGATAAAAGACACAACCTCGTTGCGATAGTAGAGGGTCAGGGTCAGGTCTTCGACGGGCTGATCCAGTTTCAGCGTCCACTGGCTCGCGATGCCTTCGACACCCGGCAGCGGCTCGACCCGAATCAGGAAACGGTCGCCGTCGGTGAATCCCCGCCCGGCTTCCAGGGCGGCGAGGGTGGAGCCGCCGTCGTCGGTCAGGAACAGCTTGCCGGCGCCGCCAGCGGCAACCTGTTCCTCGGCCTAGTCGATCAGGCCCTGGCCGGCGGCCAGCTGGCTCTGAATGAAGGCGCGGCGCAGTTCCACAAAGTCCCTCAGCGATTCGACCTGGTCATGGAAGCGGCCGGTCGGGCCGTGATGGTTCCGAGGGTGCGCCACGAAGGCGGTGGGGCCGGGAAGGATTCCGTTGCTGCCCTCGATCCGTTCGGTCAACTCGTCGATGCGCCGAAAATACCATTCCGGTGGAAAGTGCTCCTCCATCAGGGTTTCCAGGCGAGTGTGAATGACGGCCAGCAGCTCCGGCGTGGCCAGGGCCTTGCTTATCAGCAGGTTTCCCCAGCCGCCGGCCAGCCCGTACTCGTAGGCGAAGAAATCGTTGGCGGTGGAGTAGTCTCCGCGGTAATGCGATCCGAAGCTCAAGTCCTTGTCCCAGGGAAAGAAAGTGACGTTGGCCGGTTCCGGGTTGTGGTTGAAGAGAGCGACGCCGGTGTCGAAGCCCGAGGTGGTGTCGACGGCAACGGTCAACGCGTGGAGCGGCAACGAATCGCCCACGCCCGCTTCGACGGTCACATTCCCCGCCGCGTCCAGCAGGCGAAGAACGGCCGTCACTCCGACGGGGACCGTGGAGGTGACCCGGGCCGCGCCGGTCTCGATCTCCCCCTGTCCGTCGGTCTCCATGAAGACGGCGCCGCCGGCGGGTAGGTCCAGCTGGACATCGCTCCCCGACTGGCCGTTGGAGAAATTCAACGGAAGGGGCTCGCCGTCGCCCCGGGTGGTCGCCAGGGTAACCGTTCCGCCGGCGCCCAGACTGAAAATGATGAACTGGGTCTTGATCCCGAGGCAACTCGCGATGCCCGGCGGTGACAGCGGGAGCGGGTTCTCGACGGACGGTCAGCGAACGGCCTTCACCTCGTCGGAGAGCAGTCGCCGCATGGCGTCCGTCAGCAGCGGTTCGACGGCGGGAGCCACCCGGGACGCTCGCGGGCTGGTCTCGTACCCGCCTTCGGCGTAGGCGGCCTCGGTGCCGATGTATCCCGGCGCGTAGTCGCCATAGGCGGCCATGGACACGAAGCGGTCGGGCCGCATCTCGGCGGCGGCGAGCTGGTAGGCGACGAAGAGTTCGCCCGGCATATGGAGAACCCGCGCGGGTCCCAGCCGCAAGCAGCCGACGATCGTCGGCTCGCCCGCCAGGTTGCGACGGAGGTAGGCTAGATTCACGGCCGCAGAGATCCGCTCGCCGGGCTCCGCGGACTCGTCGGACAGCACCGATTCGAGCGCTTCCGCGTCAAGGTGGTCGGCCAGGGGGAGCAGCACCGACTCGTGGCGCCAGCCGAAGTCGGCCGCCGAGACCGGGGTCCGCTCCATCGACCACCAGGCGTCGGCCATGCCGGTTGCCAGCCGGTCGGCCAGAACCTGCCGCATCGGAGGCGAGCCGTCGTTCCATTTCCCGGCCCCAACGTCGCCGCCCGCCCCGGTGAAGTAGATGTGGGTCACGCCGGTCGCCTCTTCACGCATCTTGCGGGCAATGCCGGGAAAATCGGGGTTGGCCTTCCCGGTGCGATAGTAGCTCTGCGGATGGCTGGCGAAATAGGCCAGTGCCGCCAGCGGCTCGTCCTCCTCAAAGAGGACGATCAGCCTCAGCAGGGGGTCGACCGTGCCGATCGGCGCCTCGCGGTTCCTTGGGTCTGTCGCTCCGGCGGTATACCGCATTTGGGCGACCTTGCCGTCCGGGCTCAGGATGCGGCGGTTCGAGGCCACTTTCTCCACTTCTCCGGTCCCCAGCCCCACGTGAGTCACAATCCGGGCTCCGGCCGCCGCCTCGCCCGCCGCCTCGGCGGCGCGGCGTACGGCGTTGCGGGCGAATTCAACATCAAACAGGCGACCGCTCAAGCCATGCTCGGCGAGAAGCGCCTCGGCCGAAAAGTCGCAGCGGGGCGCGTCGTGCTGGTGGACGGCGTGCACGGCCACCCGCTCCGGCGTCGTGCCCACCGCATCCGCTATGGCCTCTCGGAAGGCGGTATGCGCTTCGTTGCCGATCCCGATCCAGTCCACGGCACAGAGGACCACGGGTGCCTCCTCCCCCAGCAGCACCACGCCACGCAGGGAAAGCGGCATGAGGATCTCGTCCGTGGGGTCGTAGGCAAGAGGGCTCCCGAGCGGCGGGGAGACGTCGATCTTCATCGGAGTGATCGGGTCACCGATCCGGATCGCATCCTCCA
>CAYRCA010000026.1:0-17066 GCA_964422565.1 uncultured Acidobacteriota bacterium
TCGGGCCGCCAGCGCTACCCCGCCCCGCTCATCGCTCCTACCTGAATCTCGAATTCCCGCGGTAACCTCCCCAATCCCCGGTCCCCGGCCCAGTCCCCAGCACCCCGGCCCCCCGTATAGAATAGCCCCATGGGATATCGACTCTCGCGGATCTACACAAAGACCGGAGATGGGGGGACCACGGGTCTGGGGAACGGCTCCCGTGTCTCCAAGGACGATCTCCGGATCGAATGCTGCGGGGAGATTGACGAACTGAACTGCGTCGTCGGCCTCCTGGTCAGCTGCGAGCCACCATCCTCGATTGAGTCGTTCCTCACCGACGTTCAACACGATCTCTTCGACTTGGGCGGGGAGCTATCGATCCCCGGCCACTCGATCGTCACCGAGGACCGGGTGCGGGCGCTGGAGCGCTTGCTGGACGATCTGAACCGCGAACTGAGCCCCTTGCGGGAATTCATCCTTCCCGGCGGGATTCGGGCCGCCGCCGTCTGCCATCTGGCCCGGGCGGTCTGCCGGAGGGCGGAACGACGGCTGGTGGCGCTCAAGAGCCGCGAACCTGTCAACGACGCCGCCCTCAAGTACGTCAACCGACTCTCCGATCTTCTTTTCGTGATGGCCCGCTGGATCAATAAAGCCGAAGGGAGGGAGGACGTCCTTTGGAATCGGGACCGCGGATCGGTGGGGTGAGGAAACCTTGGCCGACGGCCGGGGACAAGTTTTCGATCCGGCCGGTTCGAGGCCAACCCACTTCGTCGGAATCGGGCCTTCTTCGGCGCCAGGTCCGTCGTATGAGCCGTTGAGAAATCGCCACTTTCAAACCATGAAAAGGCTGGGTTACTGGCGTCTTCCGTCCGGGGAGAATATGATGCCGCCATGGCAAGATGGAGGTCGAGAGACAGGTCGAATCTTTCCCTGACACGCAGGCGGTTCCTCTGGATCGGCGCGGCGGCCGTCGGTGTGGCCCGCTGTTCATCCCCGGCGAGAGTTCCCCCATCGGACGAGGGGCGATGGCGGATCGGCTGTTACACCCGTCCCTGGGGTCAGCACGACTATCGAGTCGCCCTGGACGCCATCGCCGAAGCCGGGTACCGGCATGTGGGGCTCATGAATACCGCGTCGGGGCTGGTCATATCCGCTGAGACCACGGTCGACAAGGCCGCGGCGGTCGGGGAGGAGGCGCGACGGCGAAATCTGGAGATCGCCTCGGCTTGGAGCGGCGACATCCGCGTCGGCGAATCACTCGATCGGGGGATCGCCGACATGCGGCGCCTGATCGACTGCTGTGCGGCGGCCGGCGTCGGCAACCTTCTGATGGGAGGCGTCGTCGACGAGAACCTGGTCGATCCCTACTACCGGGCGATCGCCGAGACCTGCGACTACGCCGCCGATAAGGGAGTCGGCGTCAGCCTGAAACCGCACGGCGGGCCCAACACCACCGGTCCGCAGTGTCGAGAGCTCATCGAGCGCGTCGGGCACCCCAACTTCGGGCTCTGGTACGATCCGGGAAACATCTATTACTACACCGATGGCGAGCTCGACCCGGTGGAGGACGCGAAGACCGTCGACGGCTTGGTCGTGGGGATGTCCGTCAAGGACTACGAGCACCCCAGAATCGTGGATTTGACGCCCGGGACGGGCCGAGTGGACTTTCCGGGAGTGATGACGAATCTCGTGGCGGGCGGCTTTCATGGAGGCCCGCTTTTGGTCGAGACGCTGAACCCCGGCTCCCTGCCGGAGCTGCTCCGGGAAGCCGTTCAGGCCCGCCTCTTCCTGGAAGAACTCGTGGCGACTCTGTAGGGGCGCGGAATTCCCGATTCCTTTCGGAAATCCCGTCCCCCTTTAGCCGCTTCGAAGCGCGTTTCCCGGCTTACGGATCGGAACGGCTCTCCCACGTTCAACGAGCAGCGCGCCGCTCCTGCTCGCGGGACATGTCCTCCAGCGTCCTCCCCTTGGTCTCGGCAACAAACCTCTTAACGAAGAAGTAGGCGACAATCCCGCACAGAGCGTAGAGGCCGTAGGACAAACCCAGACCGATCGACGTCAGCAAGATGGGAAAACTCATGGTGATGAGGAAGTTTGAGCCCCACTGGGAAATCCCGCAAAGAGCCAGCGCCGCTCCTCGAAATCGGTTCGGAAACATCTCTCCCAGCATCACCCACATGATCGGCCCCCACGAAAAGGCGAAGAAGGCGATGTATCCGTTCGCCGCAAGCAGGGCGAGCAGGCCCCCGGCCCCGGTGAGTTGCAGCGATCCCGTTTCCGTTGCGTCCGCCAGACCGAACACCAGCGCCATGCACCCCAGCATGACCGCCTGACCCAGCGCCCCCACCAGAAGCAGCGGCCTTCGGCCGACGCGATCGACCAGAGCGATGGCGACGAAGGTAAACAGGATGTTGACCGATCCGTTAATGACGTTGGTCAGAAGAGCGTCCTCTTCGGTAAACCCGGCCGCCTGCCAAAGCACCGAGCCATAGTAGAAAACAACGTTAATGCCGGTGAACTGCTGCAGGGCCGCGAGTCCCAGGCCGACCCACACGATCGGATGCAGCTTTCCGGTTTTCCGGATGATGACGTCCGAGAGCCGAGGTTTGCGCTCCCGGAGTACGGTGGTCCTGATCTCGGCCACCTTCTCCGAGGCCGCCTCGGGACGCGACATGCGGGCCAGTACGGCCCGCGCCTGTTCGTCCTTTCCGGCCGCCACCAGAAACCGGGGGGACTCGGGGACGAACAGGAGGCAGATCAGAAAAACCGAGGCCGGCACGATCTCGACCCAGAACATCCACTGCCAGGCGGCGAAGCCGCCCCAGAGCGTTTCCGCGGCTCCTCCCGCAAGGCCGGCGATAACGTAGTTGCTCAGGAAGGCGGTGAACAGCCCGAGGACGATCATGAGTTGCTGAAGCGAGGTCATTCTTCCGCGGATCCGGGCCGGGGCGATCTCGCTTATATAGGCCGGAACGAGAATGCTCGCGGCGCCGACCGCCAGACCGCCCAGAACCCGAAAGAAAACGAACTCGCCGGAGCTGCCGGAAATGCCCGAACCCCACGCGCTGATGATAAAGACACAGGCCGAGGCCAGCATCACGGGCTTCCGTCCAAAGTAGTCCGCCAGATTCCCGGCAAAGAACGCTCCCACCGCGCAACCCAGGAGCATGGAGGCCACGTTGAACCCGGTGCCGACGGCGTCGGATTGAAAGGCCGCCTGCAGAGCGTCGATGGTTCCGTTGATGACTCCGCTGTCGAAGCCGAAGAGAAAGCCGCCGAGAGCGGCGGCGCCGGAAGTGAGGATGACGCGGACAATGTGGCCATCCTCGGTGGAAGAGACGGTGGGGGACTTCTTCATGTCGATCTTCGGGGAACGAGTCGGGTTGGATTTCGGAGTGTTCGTGGTACCTGCTCCCTCCGGTAGACGGCCAAGGCGGGCATCCCTACCGCGGGAAGGCCCCAATGTAATGGGATTCTACCAGACCTCGGGGGAACTGTCCCGAAGGTCTCCACTGGATTCAACAGGCAGCGGAAGGCGCCGACAACACGGCCCTCAACCCAAAGGGATCGACGGGCCGCCGAGCCATCAGCCGTCATCGGTCAGCGGTTGGTCTTGAAGGAAGATTGGGGAGGGGGCGGATGTGGGGTACAAGCTGGAGAGCGGCGGGAACAGGGACTGAGTCGAATGTAGAAGCCCGCCGCGTGAGAGAATACACTTGGCAGGTCACGGCCAAGACCGAAAGGCACGCTGTGCGCGGAAAGCTCTTAACCCGATTCTCGCTGCTGAAGACGGGAACGCGTCTTCGCGACGGCGTGTCGCTGATATGCCTTCTCCTCGCTCTACTTTTCGTGGCTCGCCCGGCCGAGGCGCAGTCATTCGAGCAGTTTGTCCAGATGGCCACCCAGGCCCGCCAAGAAAGTCGATTGGCGGAAGCGATAGAGTACTACGAGCGGACGATCCGGATCCGCGAGGATTGGGCTGAGGGCTGGTGGCATCTTGGAACCCTCCATTACGAACTGGGAGCCTTCGACGAGGCCAGGAACTTCCTCCAGGGCTTTCTCCGGTTGGAGGGGGACTCGGCACCGGGGTCGTTGTTGTTGGGATTGTGCGACTTCGAAGCCGGAGATTACGAGGCCGCTCTCGAGAGCCTTCTGCGGGGGTTGGCGCCGGGCTCGGGGGCACCCGACGAGTTGGTGTCAACCGGCCGTCTGCGGGCGGCCCAACTCTTGAGCCGGGCTGGGCGATTTGAGGAGAGTTTTGTCGAGCTCTTCGACTTGGCCTACCAGAGACCGGGCGACCTGTCGGTCAGCGACGCCCTCGGCATCGCCGCGCTTCGGCTCCCCCACCTCCCCCGAGAGGTTCCTCGCCACCAAGTGACGATGGTTCGACTGGCCGGCCAGTCGTTCGGCTACCTGGCGGACTTTCGTCTCAGTGAGGCCCGGACACAATACCGCGAACTGGTGGAACGTTTTCCGGAAGTTCGGTTGATTCCGTCGGCCAACCCCGACAGCCTGCTCTCCCGAGGGACTTCCGGTGGATTCCCCCTGAATTTCGCCACGGATATTGTCTCAGCCGAAGACGTCGAACTGGGGGACGACGACCTCGTTATCGGCGTCGAGATCGAGGGGCGGGCCCGGGCCTATCCCGTGAATTATATGAACGGCCCGATGAACGAGGTCGTCAACGACCAACTGGGTGACAGGCCTTTGGCGGCAACCTGGTGACCGATCAATCGAAGCGGCGTCGTGTACGACCGCTCCGTCGGGGACAAGATCCTGGATATAGGTGTCGCGACCTTCGAGGACGATTCTCTGGCCCTGTACGATGAACCGACCGGTTCCAGCTGGTCCCAGCTGAGCGGGACAGCTTATGCCGGCGAGCTGACGGGCGAAGCTCTCGAGTCGATTCCTTCGATCTTGACGAGCTGGGGGCGCTGGCGCTCCCTCCATCCGGAGACCGATGTGTATATCAATCGCCGGATCCGCTACCGACCCCGGTTCACTCTCTTGGATCTCCCGTCCGAGGAGGGCACCTTGAAGGTCACCCCGCCGAGTCATTAGACTGACTCGATGCTCTCTGTCACCGAGGAGTATGCAGGGCTGAAGTGGCGAATGCGTGCGTTCCTTGAACCGCCCTCTCCCAATTTCTCCGTCGTTCGCTTCGAACGGGTACGGCAACTGGTCCTGATCGGGTTTCTGCTGGTCGCCGTCACGCCTTGCCTGGCGAACGCAACCCAGACGATACGGCCGAACATCGTGCTCGTGGTCTGGGACGCCGCTCGGGCCGACCATCTGAGTGCGTATGGGTATGCCCTCCCAACCACCCCGAATCTCGAGCGGATCGCGTCGGAGGGTGTTCTGTTCGAGACCTGCATCGTCGCGGGGCCCTGGACCCTCCCCTCGATGGCATCGCTCTTCACGGGACTCCATCCCCGCGATCACCGGGTGACGGCCGCCAACTTCGGCCTGAGCGTGGAGATCCCCACACTGGCCGAGCAACTTCGCGACGCCGGATATGCTACGGCGGGGTACACCGCCAACCCGTGGGTGGCCGAGTTCACCGGATTGAGTCGGGGGTTTGAGGAGTTTCAGGAGGTCTGGCGGACCCCCGCCACAGTCCGGCACGACGAAGGCGCCGAGATCACCAACGAATGGATCGAGGAGTGGCTCGATTCGAGGGGAGACTCGGCGCAGCCATTCTTTCTCTTCGCTCTTTACATCGAACCGCATTTCCCCTACCGCCCGCCGCCCGGCTATGGGGACCGTTTTGTGCCTCCCGACCTGGATCCGTCGGTTCTCGCGAGGGTACAGACCTGGATCCATCCCCGGGAGGTGGGCTATGTACTCCAGGCCCCCGACCACGATGTCAGTCCCGACGAGTTCCGGGCCATGCGGGCGTTGTACGACGCCGAACTCTTCTACGTCGACGAACGCCTGGGAGAGCTGACGACTGTCCTGGAGCGGAGGGGGCTTCTCGACAACACCATTTTGGTGATCACCTCCGACCACGGAGAGCACTTCGGCGAGCACGACCTCATGGACCACAAGATGACGGTCTACGAGGAGGTGATCCGTGTCCCTCTGGTTATCCGGTATCCTCCCGAACTCCCAAGGGGACGGCGCGTCCCGGCTCTCGTTCAAAATGTCGACGTGGCGCCCTCTCTGCTGGCGTGGGCGGGGATCGAGGGTGGATCCGCTGAAGTCAGGTTGGCTGTAGACGGCGGGGGTGGCGTCCGTGTCAACCGGACTCACGCTTTCGTCGAGTTCGCCAGACCGGGGATCTTCCTCGACATCATGAAGGAGTCCTTTCCCGACACCGACTCCAGCCGCTTCGACCGCGCCCTGAAGGCGGTCCGAACCGACCGGCACAAGCTGATCTGGGCCTCCGATGGGCGGCACGAGCTCTACAACCTGCGCGAGGACCCACGCGAGGCGCGCAACGTCTATCCCGAGGACCGGGAGCTTTTCGATCGCCTTTTCGGAGTTCTGGAAGCCTTCAATCGCGGCGAAACCGCCGGCCTCGATTCGGGGCGTTAGTTCAGGCCGGTGTGGTTTCGCCCGGATCGGACTTCTCGCACAAGTCGGACCGGTCGGACGAGTCGGACGGGATCAACCCAATCGGAAAGGAAAAGGGGCGGCTCCCGTCTGAGGGGAGCCGCCCCTTTGTATACTAAGGTTCGCCTCCGTTTTTAGAACATGTACTTCACGGCGAACTGCATGATCCGACGGCCCCTCTTCAGAGCCGTGCCGCCGATGTTGTCCCTTGCGATCACATCCTCCGTCAGGGCTCCATCCACGTAATCGAGACGAAGTTCCTGGCCGGAGAAGAAGGGCAGGGGGTGGTTGGGCAGGTTGAAGAAAGAGACCCGGAACTGCAGCTTCTGGTCTTCCGACGCCCCCAGCTGCCAGTTCTTGAAGACCGACAGATCGTGGTTCTGGAAGCCGGGGCCCTTGAAGTACGGCCACGCGAAGTGCCCGTTGTTCCCGGCGGTGGGAGCGGCAAAGCACCTTGGATTGAACCACTCGCCTCCACGGGCACCTTCCCGGGGATCGCAGATCAGGAACGGCACCGCCTTGGAGTCCGGGGAGCCGGTCATGTCGATGGCATTGCCGGCTGGAACTCCGTCGCTCGTCTGGCCGGACAGCGTCAAGTTGCGGATCGGCCCGCCGCTCTGAAACTGTGTGATCCCGGTCAACTGCCAACCGTTGAGCACCGCCGCCATCGCGCCCTCCTGAACCGCGTTGGGCAGCATCCAGTTGTAGGCGATGCTGAACCCATGGGTCCGGTCGTAACCGAGAGGGCCGTAGCTGCGGTTGCGGATGTCGAAGGCGTTGACGTCCACCCCGAAGGAGTCGCCCCCGATCCCCATCGCCTTCGAGAAACTGTAGGACCCGGCGAAGTTAAAGGCGCCCGTCTGTCGGTTCAGCATGATCTGAAGGGAGTGATAGTTCTGCGAAAGCATACGCCGCTTCATGAAGATGTCGTTGAAGCTGTGGAACGGACGGAAGGCCGCCTCGTCGCGTTCGCCCACGGGCATGGTGCCTTCCGGAATCAGATTGATCTGTCGCAAGTTTCCGGAGTTGTTGGAGGTTAACTGGTTGTGGGATATGTTGCCCACGTAGGAGGTTTCCCAGAATATGTCTCCGGGAATCCGCTGCGATACTGTGAGGCTGAACGAATAGGTCGAGGGGAAGGCGTCGTTGTTGGGCTCCAGCACATCGATATTACTCTGCTGCAGGCCCGGCACCTGTGCGTCCGGGAACCCCATGTCGAAACCGCAGCAGTAGTAAATGTTCTGAGCAATCGGCGGATTGTTGACGGCACCCAGCGAGTCGGCGCCCCGCCCGTGATAGCGGTAGATTCCGGCACCGCCCCGGAGCACCGTACTACCCACTCCGCTCAGGTCGTAGGCAAAGCCCACCCGCGGCGAAAACAACAGGCCCGGCGACTTCCATACGGACCGCGGGATATCGTGGCCCAGGTAAGCGGCGACGAGGCCGGAGAAAGCGTCCAAAGGTGCGTTCGGGTCGTAGAATCTCGGATCGAATCCCGCCGCGCGACCGCGAACGTCGTAGTTGTTGCCGGGGGCCTCAAGTCGAAGTCCGAGGTCGAGGGTCAGCCGGCGGGTCACTTTCCAGCCGTCCTGGATGTACCCCGAAAACTCGTGCCTGCGGAGTTCGCCCTCGACATTCAACGTGGACTCCGAGTAGTCGGACATGCGTCCCAGGAGCAAGTCGGCGTAGGCATTGCCGGTGGCGTTACCGCCCCAACTGCTCGTCGTAAAGATGCCGATGTCGTAATTGGTGGTGGGCTCGTCGTTCGTGATGTACCCCCACCGGAATCCCGCTTTGATGGTGTGGGTGTTGAGGACCTTGCTGAAGTTGTCCTCCATGCTGACAAGCAGCTTGTTTCCGTAAATCGTCGGGTTGATCAATCCGCCCGACTGGTGCAGCGTGGCCAACCCACTCTCCCACCCGGTCAAGCTGGGGATCATGTCGACCTGGTTGTTGAACGTGCCCTGATAGGGGTATCCGAGAGCGCTCCTCGACACCTTGGAGGGGTCCTCCAACTCGTGGGGCATGCTCCAGTAGGTGAGCGCGACGACAACCTCGTTCGTCATCGTGGGGCTGAGGACGTGAGCGATACTGGTCGAGGTCGAATAGGTATTGTAATTCCCTTTCAGATTCGAAGGATAGGGAACCTCCTGGGCGTTGGTCCACCACAACGTGTAGGGATAGTTGGTCCCCTGGAACTCGTGGTTGAAGCGGGTGTACAGCCGTGTGTTCTCGGAAAGGCTCCAATCGATCCGCGTCAGCGCCTGATTCCGGTGCTGGCTCCTGACAACGTTGGAGACATAATTCCATCCGTCGTTCGTCGCCGGATCGCGATTGGGTAGAGGGTAGAGGTTCATGAGAGCCCGCCCGCCCGGATCGAAGATGCCGGGATCGATGGAGCCGTCGGAGATTCCACTGAAGCCGGGGTCGATCCAGTTGCCCCAGAAGTCGTTGGTCGGGCAACCGTTGTAGCCTTTCAGCGCCATCCCGCCACTGCAGACTTCACTGAAGTCGCCCTGTCGCATCGCCTGGGTGGGTACCACCGCGGGGATATCGCCCTCGGTGAAGTTCTGACCCATCCACTCGAAGGCGGCGAAGAAGAAGGCCTTGTCGCGCCCGCGGGTCAGAGGACCGCCGATGTTGAACCCCGGAAAATAATATCGCTCTTCCGGTTTCGGAGTTCCGAATCGATTGGCTCGCCAATCCTGAGAGTTGAATTGGTCCGTCCTCCAATAAACGTATGCGTCTCCGTGGAACTCGGAGGTCCCCGCCTTGGAAACGCTCTGAAAGACCACCGGCCCCTTGGCCTGGTCCGCGCCGAAGTTGGCCACCTGGACCTTGACCTCGGACACCATGTCGACGTTGGGCGTCACCGCCGCGCCGCAGTCGCATCCGGGGTCGATGACGTCGGCGCCGTCGGAGAGCATCGCCACACCGCCGTCGCCCCGCCCGCCGGCCACGTGATACTGACCGAGGCCCTGGTTGAACTGAACCGTCTCGCCGGGAAACCCCTCGCCGGTGAACACCACGCCCGGCAGGATCTTCATCAGTTCCACGGCGCTTCGGCCGACAATGGACAGATTCTGGATCTCCCTGCTGGTGATGACGGCCGCCTTTTCACCGCTGTCGGTGGGAGCGATCGTATCCGGCGCGGCGCTGACCGTGACCTCCTCCGCCGCCGTCGCGATCCGAAGAGTGATCCCCGGCACGTTGATCCTGTCGGCGACACGAAGCACCGTGTTGGTCCGCCTCCAGGTCGCGAAGCCGGGCATCTCGATCTGGATCGTGTAGATGCCCGGGGGCAGCGCCGTCAAGGCGAAGAACCCCTCGTCGTTGGTCACCGTCCGGCGCGTGTCTCCCGTGCCCTCACTGACTACCGAAACATCGGCGCCGGGTATCACGGCGCCGGATTCGTCCTGAACGAGTCCGGTGATGGTACCCGTGGCCGCCTGGCCGAAGGCCAAGCCACCCGCAAGCAGAATTACCCCTAGAAGAATTAAGAGATTTGAAGGCTTCTCCACTTTGTCCCCCCCCTATTCTTGGAAGAAGTGAAACGCCAATTACTCAACTGAAGCCAAGGGTAGCGAAGAACGAAGGGAAAGTAAACAGGTTTTTCTTGATTGGCGCAAAAAATTCTCGCTCTTGCCCTCCCAACGCGACTTACGGGTCGGCGGCGGACGACGGGGATAGACTCGGAGAGTCCCGGTGGAGCTTAACGCCAAGATCAAGAGCGAGCCTTCCGATCCGTCCCCGGGCCACCCCTCAACCGGTGGCGGAGACAAGTTCGAACCGGTCGTTCACGACCAATTCCTCACCCTTGATTGCATCGCGCACCCGGACCTCGAGACGGTACCGGCCCGGATCCAACAGATTCACTTGGAGCCGACGTACGAGAACCAAGCGTCCCGACGACACCAACTGAATGGACTCTCCCGCCTCGTCCGATACTTCGAGGACAAGACGGTCGTCCCGAAAGACCCGATAGTCGGCCGCCAAATCCGGAGCGAAGGAGGTCTGATCCAGTCCGAAGTTGTACACCTGAAAGTAGACCCCAAGGGACTGGTTGAGGGGAAAGACCTTCGAAAGACTCGGGCGAATCCATACATCCCCAAGGACAAACATGCGGTCGTCCTTTGCCGCGAAGTCACCCACATCCTCGATGAAATCCGAAAGCAGGAGCGAACTGGCGCTGAGACTCTCCGCCGGAAACGACGGTGGGATAATCGCCTGCCACACGGCTCCGACTTTGCCGCTCTCCAGATCCTTGACCACCAAATCGATCTTGTAACGGTTGTTCCTCTCCAGAACCACCACTTTCTGGTACAGAGAGCGACCGAGGCGCCCCTGCTCGAAATCGTCGGACCTGAACCGGCTCGTCACCTCGTCCTCGAACTCGCTGACCACACGGTTCTGCAGGCTTGTCACGATTCCGTAGACCGCCAGGCGCGCGGTGTGGCCTCGTTCGCCCTCCCGGAAAGTCAGCAACCGGTTGTCCAACTGAATCGTGACCGGTACCAGGAGCTGCCTGTCATCCAGCCGAAAGAAGTCCTGCCTCACCTCGAAAGGGAGGTTGTCGTAATGAAGATCGACCTTGACGATCTCCTGGAGATCCTTGAATTTGATCTCCGGAGGACGCTTCACGGCCGCGAAGGTCTCGTACTTGAGGAACGGGTCGTCCTTGGCCCGTTGCCACATGAACGGATATCGGCCCTGGTTTTGGGGGCTGAAGAAGGGGCGGTCCTGACGCCTCGCGATCCCCAATTCCTCCGCCATCGTGTTGCCGGCGTTGTTGACGTGGAGCAACACATCCTTATAGTTGTAGTCCATCACCAGGCGGTATTGGTTCCCGCCGTTGCGATCCACGAATTCCAACTCGATGTCGGAGCCGACTCCGGGCAGATACCTGTACCACCACACCTCAAAAGGATAGGTGGAGGTACTCCCTCCGCCCTCGCGCATGGGCCGGTCGTAAACACCCCCGGCGGGGCGGGCTTCGATCTGATCCGGGGGACCGTGGATGATGTAGATTCGGCCCCGATCCGTCATCCATCCCGGCTCTCCGCTGGCGAAGGTCTCGTTGGAGTAGGCGATTCGTCGGTAGTGCTCCTCCTTGAACTCGTTGAAGGACGTGCGCGGGTCGGGGTCTCGCCGGAACCAGAACTGTTCGATGAACTGCTCCTTCTCCTCCGGCGTGGTCAGGTTCCGAAAGACATCCCGCTCTTCCGGTGAGATGATATACACCACGTCTTGGGTCAACCAGTTCTGAAAGTAATCCTCCTGCTCCTCCTGGATGACCCGATCATCCGTCCGTGTCCCGCCCTGCCCACGGGTGAACGCCGGAGACGCGGCCAGAAGGAGTCCGACCGCACATACGAGAAATCGCCACAGGTTGGAGCCTGCCATTACCCCCCCTTTTTTGATTCGGCCTTGCGCCGATTCGGAGCCTCCCCCACAGTATAGCGCTTAACGCAACCCTCCGCCGCGGAAACCCGACTACGGCGACTACGGCGCCTACGGCGCCTCCTGCGTCTGCCGCAGAATCGTCCGTCCCGCCCGGTTGGGAGACTCTTCTTTCGCCCTCTCGCGACGCAGTTGATCGAGGCGAAGAAACTCCTCCCGCGCAACGCGGGACTCCTCTCGGCGACCCGCCCTGGTGTACGCTCGAGCGAGGCTGAAGAACATTTGCGGGCTGTCCGGAGCCAACTCCACACCTTTCTCCAACTCCTCGATGGCGCCCTCGACATCGTCCCGGTCCAGCAGCACCCGCCCCAGCGCGTTTCGAGCGGCAAAGGAATCCGGATCCAGTCGGACCGCCTCCTCGGCATAGGGGAGCGCCGTGTCCGGTTCCCCCCGTTTGAGATATTCAAAGGCAAGATGGAGCAGCGACGGGAGGTGAGCCGGCGAAACCTCCAACTCCTTCAAGAACTCCCGAACCGCCACATCCGGGTCCTCCACGAGATAGAACACTCCCCGCGCGTAGTGGACGTTGGGAGTGTCGGGGTATCGCTCCGCGAGCCGATCGTAGCCACGCTTGGCCTCCTCAAGGCGGCTTGTCGACCAGGCATTCGCCGCTTCTCCAGCCATGAGCACCGCTTCCCGCCGATCGGGAGGCACCTCCTGGGGCAGAAAGGGGAGCCGAAGAACGGCTATCCCGAACGCTTCGATCAACCGGGGATTGTTGGGGCTGTTCAACGCCAGCCTGCCGAGGGCGTCGATGGCGAATTCGAACTGCCCGTGGCGATTCAAAAGGAGAGCCCTGTGGAAGCCCGCCACCTGGTAGATCGGACTGCCGATCTGGAGCCCCAGCGTGTGCGCCCTGTCCAGACTTCCCAAGGCTCGATCGTACTCCCGGGTTTGAAACTCGCAGAGTCCCAGCAGGGCCCACCCTCCGGATGCCTCCGGCTCGAGGACGACGTAGCGTCGGAACGCGTCCCGCCCCTCCGCGTACCGGTCCAAGTCGTAATAGATGGTCCCGAGATACCACCAGCCTTCAACCCACCGTGGCTGGAGCTCGGTGCCGGCCCGGTAAAGCTCGATCGCTTTGACAAGGTCGCCCGAATCACGCGCCGCAGCGGCAGCCTCCGACACCGACTCGAAGTCGGAAGAGGCAACCTGACTCTGACGGGCCGTCACCCCCGCGGTGAAGGTCAGCAGGCACACCAGCGCGAGGAAGTTGAGTCGAACCGCTGTCCGCTTCTGTTGCCACCCGCCCATTCGAAACCGAGTTCCTCCTTAGTTCTCCCGCCTATCTCGGCCGCCGGACCGCGGCTCCGGATCGGGCGCCATCTCCTTGAGGGTCTGGGCATCCTTTTCGGCTCGAAGCCGTTCGACAATCTTTCGGTGCCGTTCCGCATCTTCCCGACGCCCCAGACGGAAGTACAGGGACGTCAGTGTCACGTTCCCCTCCAGAAAGTCCGGCGCCTCCTCGACGACCGCCTCCACGATCTCCAAGGCATCCTCGACGTTCCCCTGGAGCAGGTGAACCAATCCGATCTGGAATCGGGCCTCCAGACTGCCGGGACGGATTCGTAGGCACCGCTCGAAATGTCGCAGGGCCTCGTCGTAATTCTGCTCCCTCTTGTAACGATGGACGCCAACGTACAGATGGGACTCGAAATCGTGGGGGTTGATCTCCAACTCCCTGAGGGAATACGCCAAGGCCTCATCGGTCCTCCCCATTTCCCGAAGGGTTTTGGCAAGAAAGGCGTTGGCGGAAGGCAGGCGAGGGTTGAGTTCGATCGCCTTCTCGAATTCCTGAACCGCCCCGGGAACGTCCCGTACCATCAGGTGCGCCACGCCCATCATCAAGCGGGCCTCGGCCGAGTCGCCATGCTGGAGGATCCGGTCGACCAGCACCTGTCCCTTTTCGACCTCTCCCTGCCGGATCAATGCGGTGCCGAGCAGGTAGGCCAAGGCCTTGTCCTCCGGGTGGGACGCCTCGAAGGGAGTCAGGATCTCGATCACCCGCCCGTAATCCTCCCGCGCCAGATGGCCGTCCGCGAGCAGCAGGGCCGCCTGGAGGTGTTCCGGGTCGAGGGTGAGCACGTGGTTCAACTGCTGAATGGCCTCGGGAAACCGGGCGGCCTTGAGGTAGGCGAGCGCGCCGTTGATATGGATCGCCACCGGATCGGTGGCGTTTCCAAGGCGAAGCGCTTCCTCGTAGGCCGAAAGCGCTTCGTCGAGTCGACCCACCTGGACCAGCGCGGCACCCAAATTCGAGTACACATCGGCAACGTTCGGAACCATCCCCAGGAAGGCCCGGTAGCCTCTGATGGCGGCCTCGAAATCGCCGGACTGGTGGGCGTGGAAGGCTGCGGACAATACTTCGCGGGGATCGCCTTCCTGGGCACCGCCGAACGACACGTTAGCGGCCAGAAGCAGGCTCAGGAAAGCGGGCCAGAGATACCGCGGCTTCCGCCGGTTCATAAGCGTGATTCTAGCACAGCCTCTCCACGGGCCTCGGGCCCGCGGCTTCGGCGCCGGCAAGGCTTCCGCGGACTTCCCCGCCGCCCCGGAAGGACCCTCGTTCGGATCGTCCCCCTCATCATTGGGCCGGCGAATCTCGAAAGACCGGCGCCCCCCTTTCCTTGGTAAGATAAATGTCCGGTCGACATGCTGACGACTACTGTGGGCTTACTCCGGATCGCCGCCGTCGTCTCCGTCTGTCTGACGGGCGCGTTCCTCTGGACTGCGGCCGGTCAACCGGCGCCGGCCGGCGCTCCCGACGAACTCGAAGCGAAGATTGCGGCGCACTACGAATCCCTCCGGAGCGGCGAGCTCGGGGAGGAAGGTTATGTGAATCTGGCCGAGCTCCTGCGGCGGGCCGACCGAAGCGCCGAGGCGGTCGACGGCCTGCGGCTCGGATTGGCCGAATTTCCCGAGTCCCTCCTTCTGCGCACCGAACTTGCCAAGTCACTCCTGGCCCTCGGAGATTTCGAAGGGGCGATCGGGGCGATGGCGCCCGCCGCATCCGAACCGAGGGCCAAGGAGCTGCTGGCCGAAATCCATTTCTCCCGCGGGCGGACGGCTTTTGCCGGACAGCTCTATTTCGAAAGTCTCGCCGCGGCGCGCCGGGCGGTCGAACTGGAGCCCGAGAATCCGGAGTATCTGCACCTCGAGGGCGCGTCCTATTTCGCCCTGGGACAGAATACGGACGCCCGGGGACGCTTCGAGGAGGCCCTTCGTTGCGATCCCAACCACGTCGAAGCTTATTACAGCCTGGCTCTGATTTACCTGCGTCGGCAGGATTTGGCAAGCGCCGAGGAGTATCTTCTCGAAGCCGCGGCAAGACGTCCCGGCTTCGCCGCGGCGCATTTCTACCTTGGACGGGTCTACAACGCCCAGAACCGGAACCGTTCGGCGGTGGACGAGTTCACACGGGCGCTGGACGCCGGAGGTGAGTTCGAAGACATCTACCTTCACCTCGGCTTGGCCTACAAGGCCTTGGGACTGAACACCGAGGCCATAGGAGCTTTGGAGAATCAGATCTCCCTCGATCCGGAATCGGCGACGCCCCGCATCACTCTCGCAGATTCCTATATGAAGAACCGTGAGTGGGAGGCGGCCCGCCGCCACCTGGAGAAGGCGACCCATCTGGAGCCGAACCGAGCCAAGGCTCACTGCCTTTTGGCCCGGGCTCTTCTCGAGCTGGACCAAGAGGAACGTGCGGTCGCTTCCCTGAAGCGCTGCGGCGAAGCCGATCCCACCAGCGAAGAGCCGCATTACCTCATGCGTCTGATCCACATGAGGCACGGGAGGCTCGACTTGGCGAAACAGGAGACGGAGATCTACACGCGCAAGAAGCGCATACTCGAGTATCTGGAGAAAGAGCACAGCGACGGATCGCTCGATCCCGACTGATCCGGGGATCCGCCTCCCCGGCTCGGGTCACGGCGTTTCCGGCGGCGAGTACACCGCCTCGCTCAAACCGGCGCTTTCGTCGAGAACGTAATGGCGATCGGCGGCGATGTCCTCGATTTCCTGCGTCCAGCCGCTCGGCCAACGGACCCGGAGCCGCTCGATCCGGTCCGACGAACCCAGCCCGAAGTGAGCGCGGGGGTCGCTGGACGAATAGATCCCCACCGACCGCTTGACCTCCCAGACCTGGCTCATCCCGCCGGCGTCAATCTCGACCCACGCGCCCAGCCCGTCCCGGTTGCTCCGCCGCCCCCTCAGCTCGAACATCACCCAGTGGTTGGTCGTCGACAGATCGTTCCTCAGGAGTTGGGGCGAGTCGTTCAGACGGGCGACCGCGATGTCGATGTCGCCGTCGTTGTCGAAGTCTCCAAAAGCGGCGCCCCGCCCCGCCCCGTCGGCCCGGGCGGCGTCTCCCGACTTGGCCGTCACGTCCAGGAACGTCCCGTCCTTCTGGTTCAGGTACACCGTGGACGGTTGGTAATAGCTCTCGGACCATCCTGCCGTCAGTAGAAACGGGTAGACGTGCCCGTTGGCGTGAAAAACGTCCTTCCAGCCGTTATGGTTCAGGTCGACGAACCGGGTCGACCAGCTCACCAGTAGCCACTCGGTCTCCAGCAGGTTCGCCTTCACGGTCACATCCTCGAAGAGGAGGTCTCCGGCGTTACGGTACAGCGTGCTGTAGTCGTTGGCGAAGTGGGTCATGAAGACGTCGAGCCGCCCGTCGTTGTCGAAATCCGCCGCATCCACCCCCATACTGGCCTGCAAGCCGCCGTCCGCGCTGGCGGCCAGGCCGGAAAGCAAGCCGATGTCGACGAACGTTCCATCCCCCTGATTCCTATAGAAGTTGTTGGGAGTACCATCGTTGGCGACCAACAGGTCGACATGGCCGTCCCCGTCGAGGTCGGTCCAGATCACTCCCAAAGAGTAGTAATGGTTCCCCTCGTCCACGCCCGATTCCCGGGTAACATCGCGGAAGGTGCCGTTGCCCTCGTTTCGAAAGAGAACGTTCGACGCGGCCCTGAGTCCAAACGGGCCGCACATGTCGGGTCGGCCGCGGTAGTGGCAGAACGGCTGCCCGCCCGGCTCGATCAGGTTGGCGAGATCCATGTGGA
>CAYRCA010000027.1:0-3871 GCA_964422565.1 uncultured Acidobacteriota bacterium
CTGCATGTCTCCGGGCAGGAACCCCAGTTTCTCCCCGGCCTCGACCGCCGGTCGGGCCAGGATGATGCGCCGCACATCCTTCCGCAGCAGCCGCGAGATTGCCATGGCCACGGCTAAATAGGTCTTGCCGGTTCCCGCCGGGCCGATGCCGAACACCAGGTCGCGCCGCTCGATCGCCCGCAAATACCGGGTCTGATTAGGGGACCGGGGCACCACCTCGCGAACCGGCGTCCGGATTGAGATCCTTCCATGGAACATCTGACGCAGGCTACCGGCGGACTCTTGGGCCAGCTGGCGAAAGGCGTCCCGCAGATCGCCGTTGGTGAAGTCGCACCCTTCCTGGACCAACTGGGAGAAGTCGGTCAGAATCCGCTCCACGTTGTGGACGGCATCCTCGCTTCCCTCGATGGACAACCGGGAACCCCGGGCGCTGATCCGAACGTCGAAGAGCGTCTCCAGGAGGCGGACATTCTCGTCGCGAACGTCGAAGAGAATCTCTGCGCCCTTCTCCGGCAGGACCAGCTTTCTCAAGGAGGAATTCCGATGTTAGCGAAGGGTCTTGGAGAGACGAGACTTGTAGCGGGCCGCGGTATTGGCGTGGATGGAACCCACCCGGGCCGTCCTGTCGATGACGGAGAAGACGGTCGGCAGTAGAGCCTTCGCCTCATCCACTTTCCGCTCCTCGACCAAACGGCGGAACCTCTTGATCGTGGTGCGCATTTTCGAGCGCCTGCTGCGATTCGCCAAGCGTTGCTTCTCACTCTGGCGCATCCGCTTGACCGCAGACTTGATGTTCGGCATATCTTCCTAACTCCCTTTGGAAACAAACCCACCCGGGCCAGACCCTCGGCGGCAAGAAGCCGATTATACGGATCGGCCTCGGCAGGTGTCAATGACGACCCTCTCGAGATGAGTCCGGGCGTCGGCGCCCGAAGTCTTGCAGAGGCGATCCGTCTCCCGTAGACGCAGCAACAGCTCGGCAAGCATCTCGTCCGGTAACCCCCTGACCTCACGCTCCCGACCCTTGAGGTTCCACAACTTCAACCTCTTGACGACGGAGAAGAAATCTTGTCCGCCCTCGAGCAGTTCTCTGGCCACGAGGATGCGCTTGAAGCTCCAGTACATGAGCGCCACGACGCGGGGGGCCTCGCGGTTGGGGTCCACCCTGCCGGAGAACAGCCTCCTGAGGATCTCCAGGGCCTCCTCCCGGTTTCGGCCGGCCATAGCGGACACGAGATCGAACACGTCGCTTTGCCGCGCGTCCAAGGTCAGCTTCAGCACCGAGTCGACGTTGATCCTGCGGCGCTCCCAGTCGTACAGGAGCACCTTCTCCAGTTCCGAGGTCAGCTCCTGGAGGTCCTCCCCGACCAACGCCACCAGCATTTCGACCGCGTCGGGACTGATGGCGAAGCCCTCCTCCGACGCGCGACGGCGGACCCACTGGCTCAGCGCCTCCGTACCGGTCTCGATCTCGATGGAGGGAAGCTTGGGCCACCCTCGGACTTTCTTCGGTATCTGAAGGACGAGGACGGTGCGTTCAACCGGGCGGGACAAATAGCCTTTCAGCGGCTCGTCCCCCAAGTGGGCGTTCCAGACGAAAAGCCACCGTCTCGGAGTCATCCAGGGAAGCGTGCGGGCCCGGACGACGACCTCCTCGGGAGGGTCGGTCTGGAGATCGTGAGTCGACCAGTCAAAGGCGCGCGCGGCCTCGGCGACCCGTTCGCGACACACCTCGAGGACTTTCTCCCCCAGGAAGGACTGATCGGTGACGAGGAGATAGACCGGCTTCGGATCGTCGAGGGTCTTCACGAACTCGGCGTAATTCATCTCGGCCTTCTCCCGACAAACCGGGCGCATTCCCCCGGGGGAGCTCCCGAGGGACGGAACCGCGGTAGCCGCGTCCCGTCGGAGTTCCCACCCACCACAGAGGCGCGGAAGAGCATGGAGAAACGTCCGGCCTCAGTGGTGAAGATAGCGGGCAGAGGCCAACTCCCGCAAGCCCCGATTTCTCAGCGGCGCCCCCTCGATCAGGATTTCCCGAGTTCGGGGCGCGGCCGGTCCGGTCTTGGCATCGGCGGGCAGGTCGGCCCAACCGGGAGGGATTTGTCGCTGGGGACCGCTTCCCCACACTCCTGCCGAGAAGTCCGGACTCGGGTCACAGGAGTTCGGCTTTCCCCGGCTGAGGCGCCCGAAAGCGGTCGCGAGACATTCCCGTCTCCGACAAGGCCCGATCGAGCTCTCGGACCGCCTCGTCCTGGCCGTCGTCCCCGAGCGGGAAGGTGCCGAAGTGGATGGCCCGGCTTCGTTCGGCGCCGAGAAGGCGGTGAGCCTCGGCGGCGTCGGCGGGTGACATGTGGTTCGGCCCCATGAACCACCGGGGCAGGTACGCTCCGATGGGTAACAGGGCCAGCCGTGGTGGCCCGAAACGCCGGCGCACCTCTCCGAAGTGGGGGCCTAGGCCGGTGTCGCCGGCGAAGTAGATCACGCCGTCCGGACCCTCCAGCACGTACCCGCACCAGAGGGTTCCATTGCGGTCGAGTTGGCCCCGTCCCGACCAGTGCTGGGAGGGAACGCAGGTGAGCCGGACCCGGGAGGACAGTTCGACGGTTTGCCACCAGTTCAGGTCGTGGGCGGGCAGGATGTCGCTGGAGGCCAGGAGTTTCCGATTCCCCAACCCCGCGAAAAAAGCGGGGCGATGATCGCGGGCAAGCCGTCTCAGGGTCGGGAGGTCGAGGTGATCGTAATGGTTGTGGCTGATCAGTACGGCGTGGATGGAAGGCAGGTCCTCAAAACGGATCCCGGGCGGATGGGCGCGACGGGGACCCGCCCAGCCCACGGGGCCGCATCGATCGGACCAAATCGGATCGGTCAGCAGGTTGAATCCGTTCGTCTGAAGGAGGACGGTGGAGTGGTTGACGAAGGTGAACCGAAGCTTGCCTCCACCCACCGAGGCGGGCGGAGGAAGACCCGGCCGCAGGTTGCGGAAGCTCCATTCCGATCTGCCTCGGTTGAGTTGCCAGCGGAGGAAGTCTGCGAACCCCTTTTCGGTGCCTTCGGCCTGGTTGTAAAACCGGCGACCGTCGAAGTGGTTCCCCGGGGGGCCCTGGTGTCGAGGTGCGGAAAAGTGCCGGGACGCGAGGAAACCGGCCAGCCCAAGCCCCAGGGGAAGGGCGCCTCCGGCCCAGAACAGGAGTCTCCTGCGGCCGAACCGCCACGAGTTGGCGCCTGGCTCGGGATTCGGAACTCTGGACACCCGCCCTTCAATTTGTGTCATTCCTTGTTCAGGACGTCTGGGCGAGGGCGGAGTTTCATCGGCGGCCGAGCGCCGATGCCTTGAGGCCGAAAGGCTGCCCACTCATCGGTTTCCGAAACCAAGAGACTCCACTCGAAACGCGAAACCCGAAACTCCAAACCGCCGCAGGTCGCATCCCTTCGGGTGCGCCCCGCCCTTGGTCACTCGCTCCTGTCTCCTCCCCAGCCGGCGGCCGCCGACCGCCGCTTGGGAGTGAAGAGCTGGCAGCGCATTCCGGACGAGTGAAAGGTCACCAGGGAGGGTGCATAGGCGGACTGGAACCCCTGCCCCCTACACCCGTGCGGGGTGGCCGGATTCCAGGTCACAAAGTAGTGGACGCAGTCGAAGCATCGGAGATTTCGACCGCGCGGTCCCGCCTTCGGAGAGATCATCCTTTCTATAGATCGGAGGTGTTTCAAAGATGCTTTAGCCCTTCGTCGTCGGTTTCCGCGCTCGCTCGGCCCGGCGGGGATCCGCCGTGCCGACGTCCGCGATCCAGTGTTCGGCGGCGGCGCGATATTTATTGCGGCCGAGGCTTCCTGTAGATTAGGGGGGCTCGGGGGTGCAACGAAATTCTAC
>CAYRCA010000027.1:3881-16926 GCA_964422565.1 uncultured Acidobacteriota bacterium
TGGCGGATGGTGGACGGAGGGCTGGGGCGGCGGCCGTCGGTCTATGGGCGGCATGGCTTTGCGCGGTCCCGGTCCAGGTGGAGGGCCGCGAACGGTTCTCCGAGCCGGAAGAGCCGCGTGCGGTGCGGGTCCTGGTGGTAACCGGCGGACACGATTACGACACCGACTTCTACACCCTGTTCGAAGGCGATTGGCTGACCTGGTCACATGCGGTTTCGAGCGGTGAGGCCTACGCCCGGGACATCCGCGACCGGTACGATGTCCTGGTCCTGTACGACATGACCAGCGAACTGGGGGAGACGGAGCGGCGGAATCTTCGCACTTTTGTCGAGTCCCGAAAGGGGGTGGTCGCCATCCATCACGCCATTGTCAATTACGGGCCGGCCTGGGAATGGTGGTGGAGGAATGTGATCGGCGGCCGCTATATTCTGGAGGAGGGCCATCCCAGACCGTCCAGCTACAAGCACGACGTCGAGCTGTTCGTGCGGAGCGTCGCCGATCACCCCATTACCCGGGACCTGGGCCCGATACGCTTGGTCGATGAGACCTACAAGGACCTGTGGATCTCCCCGGACGTCAAGGTTCTTCTGGAGGTGGATGAGGAAACGGCCGACGGTCCTGTGGCCTGGATCAGCCCCTATGACAGGTCGCGGGTGGTCTACATCCAGCTGGGCCACGATCGTCGGGCTCACCGGCATCCGGGCTACCGGGAGTTGGTGAAGCGGGCGATCCTCTGGTCGGCGGGTTGCCTGGACCCGGTCGAGCCGCGGGATTTCGGTCCGTGATCCGGCGGAGCCCCGCTGGATGCGATGAGACACCGCCTTGGTTGGAAGTCTCAGATATTGTGTGGACCGGCCTCGGGAAGTCCAGCTGCGGCTGACGGACGGACGACTGCTGGGTCTGGCCGAGTATGGGGATCCGGCGGGCGAGCCGGTGTTTCTGCTTCACGGGGTCCCCGGTTCCCGACTATCCTTCAGGTTTGCCCACGAGACGGCCCTGAAGGGGAGAGTCCGGCTGCTGACCCCGGAGAGACCGGGCTATGGCCTGTCGGATGACCTGCCCCGGAGGACGATCGTCGACTGCGTGGCCGATACGGTCGAAGTGGCCGACTTCCTCGGCCTGCATTGCTTTTCCGTGGTCGGAGTTTCGGGTGGGGCGCCCTACGCCCTGGCATGCGGGTGGGGCTTGCCCGACCGGGTCAGGGCGGTGGGTGTGGTCAGTGGAATGGGTCCGGTGGACGATCCCCTGGTCTACGAACAGGCTACCCCGCGCCAGCGCCTCGCTCTGTTTCTCTTTCGGGAGGTACCCGGGTTCATTCCCTTTCTGTCGATCGTGGCCCGCCTGGCCCTACGACGCTTGCCGGAGCGGCTTCTGTGGCGATTGGCCAGCCTGATTCCGGAGCCCGGCCGCGAAACCCTGGCACGGGACGACCGGCGAGACTGTGTACTTGCGGGGTTGCGGGAAGGCTTCCGGCGGGGCAGGGCGGGATTTGTCCGAGACCTGCAGCTTCTGGTCCGTCCCTGGGGCTTCTCCCTGGCCGACGTTCGCGTGCCGGTCCGCCTCTGGCATGGGGAGGAGGACTTCGATGTCCCCGTCTTGCTGGCTCGGGCGACGGCCCGGAAGCTGCCCCGCTGTCGGGCAGTGTTCCTTCAAGAGGCCGGCCACTTGTGGATTCTCTCACACATGGAGGAGATTCTCCGTGGAATCTTGGATGCCGCCAGCCTCGTGTCCGACGCTGATTAGGAGCCTTCCCTTTCCACGGGGCTTCTCCCGGGCGGCCGTACACCCTTGGAAAGGCGTCCGGCTCATCTAACGTGCGCGGGGGGCCTCCTTAATAACATCGCGGACCAGTCGTCGGATGTTCCTTTCGACTTCCTTCCCCTGTCCGAGCGGTTGCTTCAGAGTGCCCTGCCAGATGCGATCCTCCGGTTCGCCGGTGACTACGTCGAGGGTGAAGGTACCCTGCCTGCGAAGGTGGGAGTCGGTCCCCGTCGAGGGCAGGCTTCCTCCAAAGGGATCGCCGGGAATGGAGCCCCCACCGCCCCGCCGGGCCACTTCCAGGTCGAGCTCCTGAATGAGCGAGTAACGCATGTGACAGACGGCCTCGCCCCGGGGGACGATTCGCCACCCCTTCTTGCCGAGCTCCTCTTCGACCCGACGGCGAACCTCCTCGTCGAGCCGTCCCAGGAGTTCCCGGCCCGCCTCGGCGTCGGGGTAGGTCAGAGGATCGAAAATGGGGATCCGCTCCTGTTCCGCCCACGCCAGCGTTGGGCAAAGGGAGGGCCGCAGTCTGTTCTCGCCCACGGAGGCATCCCCCGTGGCCGTCGAAAAAAGAAGCAGCGCAAACAAGCCGCGCAGGATAGACGGTTCAGGTCTCACGATGTTCCTTCGGAGGTGTCGACCCACTTCCCTCTCAGGATACCCCATAATCCCCATCGCCCCGAATACTTGACGCGATTTTCGTGGCGATCTCCTTCTCGCGGGCCGCGATCCGGCATGACAGCGAAAACCTTTTTCTGAACCTTCGACGACTTGGCTTCTCAATATCTAATACAATTCCAGAAAAAGCTGGATTCCGGTCTGCGCCTTCAATTGGCGGAGCTTCGGCTCCACCCGTCCTCTTGCGGACCGATTGGGGTCGCCAGCCCGTGAGTTTTGCCCAACGCTGAGAGCGGGCCGGAAATCCAGGACAGTTCAAGGAAGGAACCTGATATGTCAAGAATCGCGAAGACCCATGTTGTCTGCGTCGCTCTGTTGTTGATGACGGGTACCGTCGTCTGGGCGCAGGAAGTAGAGCTGAATCCCACCAAGGACAATACCCTGTACGAAGCCTCCGAGTTGCTGAGCAACGCCACCGGGATTGGTGTCTTCGCCGGTCGCACGGGACTGGGTGACATCGTCCGCGGGGTCATGGCCTTCGATCTGAGCGGGATCCCGGCGGGATCGACGGTTGAAGCCGTGAGCCTGGGGTTGCGGCAGACCAACCCCAATAACAACCTTTCCCAGTTGCGGACGGTCTCGCTGCATCGACTCACGAAGGACTGGGGCGAGGGTACTTCGGAAGGTAGCCTGGGTGAGGGAGGCGGCGGCGCCGGAGGACCGGCGACCCCGGGGGACGCGACCTGGTTGCACACCTTTTTCGACGCCAGCTTCTGGGACAACCCCGGGGGAGACTTCGTAACGGAGGCTTCTGGGTCCGCCGAGGTGGCCGGCAACGGCGATTATGTCTGGGAGTCGGCCGGCATGGTCGCGGACGTCCAAAGCTGGGTGGATAACCCGGAGTCGAACTTTGGTTGGTTGCTCCGGGGAGATGAGAGCGCCCCCGCGACGGCGAAGCGGTTCGGGAGCCGGGAGTCCGGCACGCCCCCCGTTCTGCTGGTCCAGTACATACCGGCGGAGAATGGGGAGGACCTGCCCCATGCGGTTCATTTTCCACAGTTCGGCAACGGCGATGGGTTCTTCAGCCAGATCTCGCTTCTGAATCCCGACGCCGAAAACTCCGTCTTTGCCCGGGTGACCATGAGGACGGATGCCGGCGAACCCTTCCCCGTTGTACTCAACGGAACAGACATACCGGACGGGATATTGGAACTGGAGATCCCGCCGGCCGGCGTCCGCGTACTGCAAACCGATGCCAGCGGCCTTCTGGAAACCGGCTCGGTGACGGTGGACTCCGATGCTCCCCTGGGGGGAGTCATCGTTTTTGGCGGCGCCTTCGGTCTGGCTGGAGTTGTGGCTTCGGGCGAGTTCTCCCAGGGATTCGCGGGCCCGGTGGAGAGCGTGGGCGTCAACATACGGACGGGAGTCGCCATTCAGAATCTGAGAGACGACGGGGTGGCCGTCGAGCTGGAGCTCCTCGATCCGGAGGGCGTCGTTCTGGCCACAACGGAGCTCACTCTGCCCGCTCTCGGCAAGGTCTCCCTCTTTGTGGACGAGATGGAGTGGGACAACGCGGTCGACTTTTCCGACTTCAGCGGTAGCGTGCGTACCGTAACCGAGACCGGGCTGGGGGCAATCATGATCCAGAATCGCCTCGTAAACGGAGGTTCGCAGTTCGCGACCCTGCCTGTGGTGGGGCCCTGAGTCTCGCCCGCCGCGGCTGCGGGAACGTCGGGCGCGGTGCGGTGGCCCGGGCGTGAAAGCGGGAATCGGGTTCGCTTCATCCCCGCAAGCGTCCCGGCCACCGGCTGCTCTTCCGGTCGCGCCGGTGCTATGCTTTCTGCCGCGATGCGGAAGCTGGTCCTGAAACCGCGTGAGGAGCGCCGACTACGAAGTGGTCATCTGTGGGTATTCTCGAATGAGGTCGGGCGGATGCCCGAGGCCCAGCCGGGCGAGCTCGTCGAGGTGGTCGATCACTGGGGGCGCAGTCTCGGGTCGGCGGCCTTCCACCCTCGATCCCTCATTTGCGCCCGCCTGCTCGGTGGGGACGTGCGCGAGCTTGATTCCGAGTTCTTCCGGGCGCGTATCGGGCGAGCGGCCCGCTTGCGGGAAGAACTGTTTCCGGGCGAGAACTGCTACCGCCTGGTGCATGGAGAGAGCGATCTGCTGCCCGGTCTGATTGTGGACCGGTATGCAAGCCGCTTGGTGGTGCAAATGCTGTCGGCGGCGATGGACCGCAGCCGGGACCGGATCGTCGAGAGTCTGGTTGAGCTCTTCCAGCCTGAGGCGATCCTGGAGCGAAACGAGCTCGACCTCCGGACCCATGAGGAGTTGCCCCTGAGGAAGGGTGTGCTCTTGGGCGCCTGGCGGGGCCCCGTTCGGATCCGGGAAAGCGGCCTTACCTATGAGGTGGATCTGCTGGATGGGCAGAAGACCGGGTTCTTCCTGGATCAGAAGCGCAACCGGGCGGCCGCGGCGCGGTACTGCCCGGACCGTGAGGTGCTGGACTGCTTCTGCAACCTGGGAGGCTTCGCCCTGCACGCGGCGCGTGGGGGCGCGTCCCGGGTCGTCGGCGTGGATGCCTCCTCGTCCGTCGTGGCAGCGGCCCGTCGAAACGGGGAGCTGAATGGGGCGGCGGCGATCGAGTTCGTTCAGTCGGATGTCTTTCACTACCTGCAGCAGTCCCTGCGTGATCGGGTCGGCTTCGATGTGGTGATCCTCGATCCACCCTCGTTCGCCCCCCGTAAGAAGGATGTGCCCAAGGCTATCAGAGCCTACCGCCGTCTGAACGAGATGGCTTTGAACCTCCTGCGTCCGGAGGGAATCCTGGTAACCGCCTCCTGTTCGTTTCATTTGCGGGAAGAGGTTTTTTATCGTGCGGTCCTGGAGGCCGCGGTGCGGGCCGGCCGGAGAATGCAGTTGCTCGAGCGGCGGGAGCAGAGCCCGGATCACCCCGTCCTTCCGGGCATGCCCGAGACCCGCTACCTGAAGTTGGGCGTGTTTCGGGTGATGTGAGACCGCGAACCTCGGATCGCGGAGGATCGCGGAGGTTGACAATCGATGTGGAAATCGTGCATCTGTTCCGGCTATGA
The DNA here is from genome assembly GCA_964422565.1 of uncultured Acidobacteriota bacterium. Lineage (GTDB taxonomy): Bacteria > Acidobacteriota > UBA6911 > RPQK01 > JAPXNP01 > CAYRCA01. Next base: position 9,353 of record CAYRCA010000027.1, read on the forward strand.
GCACCCCGGAAGAATTTGAGCTTCGCCCGGCGACCGAGGCGGACGTTCCAGTGATTCTCCAGTTGATTCGCGAGCTGGCCGAGTACGAGGGACTTCTCCCCGAGGTCGTGGCGACGGAGGCCCCGGTTCGCGAATCGCTTTTCGGGGATCGACCGCGTGCCGAGGCGATCCTCGGCGAAGCCGCCGGAGTCGTGGCCGGGTTCGCGGTCTACTTTCACAACTTCTCCACCTTTCTGGGCCGCCCGGGGCTGTACATTGAGGACGTCTTTGTCAGGCCACGCTTTCGGGGGCGGGGTCTGGGACGGCGGTTCTTCATCCATCTCGCCCGGTTGGCCCGCGATCGGGGCTGCGGTCGCATGGAGTGGGCGGTGCTGAACTGGAACGAGGGGGCCATCCGATTCTACCGGCGCATCGGGGCCCAGGCCATCGACGAGTGGACCCTCTACCGGCTGGATGAGAAAGGGATCGTCGCCTTGGCCGACGGGCGTGCCCCTTCCTTGTGACCTCTGGTCTCGCTTGCGTTCGTCTTGGGTAGGGGCGCGATTTCGAATTCGTATCGCTGTGCGCGGACAATCCCGGCCAGTGCGACAGTGTGTAGCTCGGATTTCTTCGGGAGCGCGACCCGGCGGTGAAGAACCACATCTTTGACCGCGATGACCGGCACGCCCTCATGGAATTGGTGGATCCGAGCTGGAAGGGGGTTCTGCCGTATACTCTATTCTGGTGGAGCGCGTCGGCGGGATTGTGCGCCGCGGGGAGAGAGAGAACGATCGATCCCCTCGAGGTGAAGCGGGCCATCGTGGATCATCCGATGATTGGGCGGTATTATCGGGCGCGCGGTTTTCGGCTCCGGAGGGCGTTGCGGGCGTCGGCGAAAATGGCGGGTCGACGGGGCTCCGAGCCGCGGGTCGGAGAGCCCGTCGATGGCGACGGTTCGACTGCCCTCGGAACGAAAAATCCAGAGGGCGCATGAGATTTTGGGTTGTCAGGTCGGGATTCATCGATTAGGATACCGATAATCGTTAAGACATCGGCTCCCGCCGAGGATGTTGGTTTCGCGACAGCAGGGACGTACCGCGGAAGCGGATGCTCTTGTCGGGGACTGTCCTGTTTCGGATGCGGGAAGCCGGCGGGGGGTACGCCCCGCCGCATCGATAGAAAGGAGTCGGACGTTGAGTAGTACTCTGCACCAGAACCCAGCCGGTCAGAGCCTGGAACCTCTTTTTCGCCTGGAGGTGGATCTCCACGAAGAGCTGATGAGCGGGCCTGGACGCCGCCCCCTGAGGCCGAGGGGTGAACCGATGACGTTGCCGGATCCGGCTTTTCCGCAGCGGCCCGAGGCCAAGCTGAGGCGGATGACCGAGTCCGAGTATCGCAAGGTCAACGGTTGGCGGGCCTGGAAGGCCTGGGGAGTGCCCTACTTCAAGTCCCGGTGGTACGCCCGCGAGCTGCGGCCCATCGTGGCCTACCTGTTCACCGAGTATAAGTGCAATTTGGATTGCCACTACTGCTGGGCCTATAACAACACGGTCAAGGGAATGACCGAAGACACCGCTCGGCGCTCCATCGACTGGCTCGAGGAGATCGGCTGCCGCGTTCTGGCCCTTATGGGCGGGGAACCGTTGCTGCGCTGGCCTTTTGTCCACAAGGTAACGGCCTACGCGGCGAGCAAAGGCTTCTTCGTGTACCTGGCGACCAACGGGCGCCTGATGCGCCCCAAAGTGACCGACCGACTGGCTGACGCCGGAATCGCGGTCATCAACCTCGCGGTGGACTCCGTCGAGGAGAGTCCCGAGCTTCCCAAGGCCATCAAACCGATCTGGGAAAGTTTCGAGTACATGGTCGAAATGCAGCGCTACTATGGGTACTCGGCCTTCCTCAATATCAACATTACCCGGATCAACATCGACGACGTCAAGGAGCTCACCGAGATCGGACGGAAGTACAAGATCGCCACCGATTACCACATCAACGAGTCGCCCATGATGGAGCACGACCACTTCAAGCACAAGGACGAGAACAGCACGTTCATTACGCCGGATGACTACGAGAAGATCGATGCCCTGGTCGACTGGCTGGTGGAGAAACACCAGTCCGGCTACAAGATCGCCAACCCCATCCCGCAGCTGTTGAACATGAAGAACATGATGCGGGGCAGGGTTGAGCCCTGGCCGTGCCGGGCGGGGCAAAACACCCTCATCGTCCGGGAGGACGGTACACTGGCGCCCTGTTTCCCCACCTATGGCGCCTCCTATGATTGGGGTTCCGTGGAGGAGCCCAAGTTCGAGCTGGTGCAGTTGGATGAGATGAAGAAGAGCTGTAACACGACCTGTTTCTCGACGCTGAACTCGATTGTCGGACACTGTTACGACGATATGCGCGTCATCAAGTGGCTGGCGAAGCAGGCGAAAAACGGCTTCCGGGGAGTCACCGGAAGCTTCTGAGGGTGAGACTCGTCGATATGGGGACGCAGCCCGGCGGCGGCCGCCGCCGGGCTTTTTTTCTGGAGCCCTCCTTGCCGGACTGGTAGCATTCTTGTGGGGAGACGCCGGCGTGTTGGAGGGCCGGTTGATGAAGCGGACTCTGGTGGGACTCTTCCTTGGAATGGCGGGTACCTGGGCGCTGGCCCAGTTCCAGCCCAACTACGACGAATCGCGGGTGCCCCGATTCCAGCTGCCCGATCCTCTGGTGACGACCGACGGAACTCCGGTGAGTAGCGCCGAGGCGTGGTGGCCGCGACGTACCCAAATTCAGCGACTCTTCGAAACCGAAGTTTACGGGCGCGCTCCCGACGGCCCCCGCCGCTTGAGGTTCAGAGTGGTGTCCCGGGACCGGAATGCCCTTGGCGGACTGGCCACCCGCAAGGAGGTGAACGTTCATTTCGCCGAGCACCCCGCGTCGCCGACCATGTCCTTATTGGTCTACTTGCCCAATCGACCCCGGGAACCGGGGCCGGTACCCCTTTTCCTGGGTCTGAATTTCTACGGCAACCAGTCGATTCACCCTGATCCGGGCATTACGATGTCGCAGGCCTGGATGCATGACAACACCGAGTTGGGGGTGGTGGACCATCGGGCCACCGAGGCGACTCGTGGCGTGCGTGCCCGTCGCTGGCCGGTGGAGCTGATTCTCGAGAGGGGGTATGGCCTTGCCACGGCCTATTACGGCGACCTTGAGCCGGACCATGAGGAAGGCGTTCGGAGAAGCGTGCGGGCCCTCTACTTTCGATCGGCCCAGCGGGTGCCCGCCCCCGACCAATGGGGCGCGATCGCCGCCTGGGCCTGGGGCCTGAGCCGAGCCCTCGACTATTTCGAGAGGGATTCGGACGTCGACCACCGCCGGATCGCCGTCATGGGGCACTCTCGCCTGGGTAAGGCGGCGCTCTGGGCGGGCGCCCGGGACCAGAGGTTTCGGCTGGTCATTTCGAACAATTCCGGCTGCGGGGGGGCGGCGCTCTCCCGTCGTCGTTTCGGAGAGACGGTCGAGCGGATCAACACCGTCTTTCCCCATTGGTTTTGCGCCAACTTCAAGCGGTACAACGGTCGGGAGGATGATCTGCCGGTGGATCAGCACATGCTGCTGGCCCTGGTAGCACCCCGTCCCCTCTACGTCGCCAGCGGCGAAGAGGACCTCTGGGCGGACCCCCGGGGCGAGTTCCTGGCCGCCAAGGCGGCGGACCCCGTGTATCGTCTGCTGGGCACGGAGGGCCTTCCGGCGGACGAAATGCCGCCGGTCAATCAGCCGGTTATGGGCCGGATCGGCTACCATATCCGGTCGGGCGGTCATGACGTCACCGAATACGACTGGCGGCAGTTTCTCGCCTTTGCCGACAAGCACCTGTCCCGCCGCGCCCGCTGACCGGGTGGGTCGAGTTCCTTCGCGGGTCGGCCGAGCCCGGGTGCTTCGAGGCCGGAGCGAAGGGCAGGTAACTCTTGGACTCGCCACACGTCGCCGGCGGTCGTCGCTGGGCGGCGTCGACGCTGGTCGCCCCCGGGTGTTCCATCTTTCCCTCGTCCCCTCCTTACCCTCGTTGTTTCCCCTACTCCTCGCCCTCGATCAGGTCCCGGTAGTCCTCCCGCCGCCGGATGATCCGGAACACCTCCCCCTCGACGAGGACTTCGGCCGGCCGGGGCCGGGAATTGTAGTTCGACGCGGCCACGAATCCGTAGGCGCCGACGTCCATCAGGGCAACCAAGTCGTCCGTCGCCAGCTTGGGGAGAGGGCGGTTCCGGGCGAGGAAATCGGCGGATTCGCAGACCGGGCCGACCAGGTCGCCGGTGATCGCCGCGGCGCTCTCCCGGAGGGGCAGGACGTCGTGGTGGGCGCCGTACAGGGCCGGACGAAGCAAGTCGTTCATCCCGGCGTCCACGATGACGAACTCCTTGCCGTGGTTCACCTTGCTGTAGAGGACCCGGGTGAGCAGGCTTCCCGCGCTTCCCACAATGAAGCGCCCCGGCTCCATGACGACGCGGTAGTCGCCCCTCAGGGGCGCCAGACGACCGGCAAGCCCGTCAAGATCCAGGGGTTCCTCGTTGGAGTAGGGAATTCCGAAGCCGCCTCCCAGATCGAGGAAAGCCAACGGAAACCCGCGACGTCGAACGTTGTCCGCCATCTCCCGGATTCGCGCGAAAGCCTCCGCGAAGGGATCGCGATCCAGAATCTGCGAGCCGATGTGCGATCCGATCCCCACCAGCTCCAGGTGGGTGTGCCGTCGGACGGTCTCCAGGATGGCGGGTAGATCGTCGGGGTCGATCCCGAACTTATGGCCCCGCAGACCGGTGGAGATATAGGGATGGGTTCCCGCGTCGATGTCGGGGTTGATTCGGAGGGCGAGGCGGACCGGTCGACCCCGGCTCAGATCCGCGACGCGATCGAGCTCGGCGGGAGACTCCACCACCAGGGCGAAAATCCTTCGGGCCATGGCGGTTTCCAGCTCCGAGGGCGTCTTGCCGACCCCGCTGAAGATGATGCGGTCCGGTTCCACCCCCAGCCGTTCCAGGCGGAAGAGCTCGCCTCCCGAGACCACGTCGAAGGAGCTGCCGGCATCCCTCAGCAGGCGGAGAATCGACTGATTGGAGTTCGCCTTGACGGCATAACAGATCTTGGGGTCGAGAGGAGCGAAGGCCTTCCGCAGGAGCCTCAGATTTCCGGTAACGGCCGCCGCGCTGTAGACGTAGCAGGGAGTTTCCGCGGCTCCGGCAACCTCCGCCAGAGGGACGTCTTCGCAGTAGAGGCGGCCCTTCCGGTAGTGAAAGGGCTTCAGGGGTCGCATGGCCTGCGGATGTTACCATTCCCCCGTCGCCTTCTGCTAGAATTCGCAGACTTCCGGCGACCTCGTTGCGGTCGGATTGGGAGGGCCGTCGGCGCCTCGCCGCAACGTGGCGGGGGCTGCGACGAGCGTTGCCCGAGGAGGGCTTTATGAGAGTGCCGTTTCTGGACCTGTCGCCCCAGACGGCCGAGGTCCAGGACGATTTTCTGGCGGCCGTTCGGGATTTGGTCAGCCGAAATCAGTTCATCGGAGGCTCTCCGGTCGCCGATTTCGAGGCCGCCTTCGCCGCCTTCTGCGGCAGCCGCCACTGTGTCGCCCTGAACAGCGGCACCGACGCCCTTCGGTTGGCGCTGCTGGCGGGGGGGATCGAGCCCGGCGACGAGGTCGTCACCTCCCCCTTCACCTTCATCGCGACGGCCGAGGCCGTCTCCCAGACCGGTCGCCTGGTCCTGGCCGACATCGATCCGGAGACCTTCAACCTGTCCCCCGCGTCCGCGCCGGCTCGGCTGGGCCCGCGGACTCGGGGAATTGTTCCGGTGCACATCTTCGGGCTTCCCGCCGACATGGCAGCTCTACAGGGACTGTGCGCGGGCCGCGATCTCCTCCTGGTGGAGGACGCGTGCCAGGCGCACGGGGCCGAGATCGGCGGACGCAGAGTCGGGACCTTCGGGGACGCCGCCGCCTTCAGCTTCTACCCCTCCAAGAACCTGGGCGCCTTCGGAGATGCCGGAGCGTTGACCTGCGGGGACGCCGAACTGGCGCGGCGGGCGCGTCTGCTGCGCAACCACGGGCAGACCGGACCCTATGTCCACGAGCGGGAAGGTTTCAATTCCCGAATGGATTCCCTCCAGGCGGCGCTCCTGGTTATCAAACTGGGCCGGTTGGAGGAGTGGAATCGCAGGCGGGGGGAGCTGGCGCAGGTGTATCGGGACGAATTGGAGGGGGTCGACGGGGTGCGGTTTCAGAAGACGCCCGAGGGTTTCCGGCATGCCTACCACGTCCTGGCCGCCCGGGTCGATCGGCGCGCCGAGTTGGCGGCTTACCTGGCCGGGAGGGGAATTGATGCGCGGGTCATCTACCCCACGCCGATCCACCTGATGGATGCCTACCGTTATCTTGATCTGGGACCCGGAGATTTCCCCAACGCCGAGATGGTATGCGCGGAGGTGCTGTGTTTCCCGATCTTTCCGGGGATGTCGAAGGAAGGGGCGGCCGAGGTGGCGAGAACGGCGAGGCGCTTTTTTGTCGGGCCGTGACGGAGGCTTCGGGCTTCGCGGGCGCCCTGGCCCGCCAATGGCCGCGCCGGAGCCCCTCGGTCCAAGCTCAGTGTAATCCGCGCTGTTCCGTGGCCCGGAGAGTGACGGCCGACAACCGACCGCTCAGCGCGGCCCGTCGATTCCTTCTGGCCGACGGCCGAAGGCCGCGCTGGATTGCTTCGTGGATCGCCCCCGCTTCACTGAATGGTTGCGTTACCCTGAGGCGGAGTTCGATGTTGACAAACCATTCGGGAATCGATCAGCTATACGCTGGCGGTCGGATGCGGCCGCGCGCCGAGGGTGACCCTGGGGAGAGCAAGCTGATACGCGAACGGGGCTCTATCGTGGCGGATGGCGGAAGAATCAGCCTGCCCTTCGCAGGCCGTGTATTGAGGCGGGCTGCGGAATTCAAGCCGGAGCGATGGGTGGCTCCCCTGATGGTGGCGGGGCTCGTCTCCTCGCTCTTTTCCATCTTCCTGTCCGGGGTAGCCTTCTCCCTGGGCCTTTCGTGCTGGATCTGGGACTGCCTTCGCCGTCGAAGACTGATCCTGGAGCTTCCCCCCTTCTTCCCCGTCCTCGTTCTTTTTCTAGCCCTGATCGGAGTCGCAATCGTTTTCTCTCCCGATTTCCTGGCCAGCCTCAAGTACCTGAAGAAGTATCTGAAGTTCTTCTCAGTCTTCCTGGTGTACACCTATATCAGCCGGGACCTCGTGGAGAGAGCGTGGGTCGCATTATTTCTCGTCGGCGGCGGCAGCGGGCTGTGGGGTCTCTTCCAGTATTTCTGGTTGAAGGATGTGCACCTCATGAACCGAATCGACGGCTTCATGAGCCATTGGATGACCTTTTCCGGCCAGATGATGATCCTGGGCGTGGCCGTGACGGCCTACCTCCTGATACGCAGGCCGGTCGATCCGTTGGGTCGGGCGAGCTTTCTGGTTTATCTGTCTCTTCCGGTGATTCTCCTGGCGGTCCTGCTGACCTTCACGCGAAGCGCCTGGCTGGGTCTTGTCGGGGGTTTGGCGGTCCTGCTGGCCTTTCTGCGTTTCCGT
>CAYRCA010000028.1:0-16790 GCA_964422565.1 uncultured Acidobacteriota bacterium
GCACCATGATCGGCGCCGGCGCCCGCCTCGATCTGCCGGTGGTGGTCTCGATCCCGCAACTGGTCGGCGGCGGCGCGGTCGGGCTGGCGATCGGCGACGCGGTCTCGGTGACGCGGCGGGCGGAGCGGGTGGCGTCCATGCTGGCGGATGCCGACGTGATCGTCGAGTCGGCGATCGCTCTGACCCAGGAGATTCATGACGGTCCCTTCGAAGTCTACACGGGCCACGGCATCTGGTCCGGCTGGAAGGGGGAGTACTTTTTCAGCCTCGAGGGCAAGACACTGGTCCGGATCGATCTGGATCCCAACCTGGAGCGGGCTTGGACTCAAGAACGGGAAGGTGCCCGGGTCCAGGAGGCCGTCGACCGTGGACTGCCCAAGACGAAGCTGACCGGAATCCCGTTCCGCATGGAGATGTCCGGATTCGCCCGTCTGGAGGGCAGCCTGCCGGTGACGGCCGACATCGGAGTCGCCTGGCCGGTTCTGGCGCTGGCCCTGGAGGAGGGGTTGGGAGTGGAACTGGATTTCATCTCCTCCCCCCAGGAGACCGCCGAGGGCGGTCGGATGCGGGAGTGGATCGCCGATTCCGTGGAGCCCGTCGACCGTCGGAGGATGCGCGAAGAAGCTCGCGCCCGCCGGGAGGGAGCCACTGATGGAGTGAGGAGCGAGTGGCCGTGAGCAGCCATGAGCGGCGCCCATCCGATCGAACCGGAGGTCGGGTGTTGGGGGGTGCAAGCCCCCGGAACCGGTCCCCGGTCGCCTCATTCCGCACTTATATGCTTTCCTGTATTCTTAGTCGTTATGGCGGACCTTCATCCCATTCAGCTGGAGATCTATCGGCACCTCTTCGCCTCCATCGCGGAAGAGATGGGCACCGTGCTGAAACGGACGGCCTATTCGTCCAATATCAAAGAGCGGCAGGATTATTCATGCGCCGTTTTCGACGGGGGCGGACAGGTGGTTGCCATGGGAGAGCACATGCCGGTCCACCTCGGGTCCATGCCCCTGTCGGTCCGTCTCGCCATCGATCGGTTCAACCCGCTTCCGGGCGATGTGGTGATTCTGAACGATCCTTTCGCCGGCGGGACCCACCTTCCGGACATCACCCTGATCGCCCCGGTCTTTTCACCGATCTATCGTTCCGACGAGCCCCTCTTCCATGTGGCCGCCAGGGCGCACCACTCGGATGTGGGGGGGATGGCGCCGGGCTCAATGCCTCTGAGTCAGGAGATCTTCCAGGAAGGGATTCGGATCCCGCCCCTTAAACTGTACTCCGGGGGAAAGTTGGACCGCAGTCTCCTCCGTTTCCTGCTCTTCAACGTCCGGACGCCGCTGGAACGCGAGGGCGACCTGGCCGCCCAGGTCGGCGCTCTTCGGGTGGGTGAGAAGCGGCTCCTCGAGCTGGTCGAGCGGAACGGCGGGGACGAGGTGACGGCCTATGTCGAGGGTCTGCACGAGCACGCCGAGACGACCATGCGCAAGGTGATTGGAAGCATTCCCGATGGAGTCTATCGCGCCGAGGACTATCTTGACGACGACGGGTTCGACATGACTTCCAAGAGCGAGTCGGTCAGGATCAGGGTGGCGATGGAGGTCGCCGGGGAGCGCATGAGGGTCGATTTCACGGGCTCGGATCCCCAGGTGCGGGGATGCCTCAATGCGGTCTACGCGATCACCCTGTCCGCGGTGTACTATGTGCTGCGGTGCCTGGCGCCGGAACAGGTTCCGGTGGGGGCGGGTCTGGTTCGGGCCGTCGAGGTCCTGGCGCCGGAGGGGACGGTGGTCAATGCCCGCTTTCCCGCCGCCACGGCCGGCGGAAACGTGGAGACCTCCCAGCGCATCGTGGATGTCCTCCTGAAGGCGCTGGCCCAGGCTCTGCCCGACAGGATTCCGGCGGCCAGCAGCGGGACCATGAACAACATCTCCATCGGCGGGATCCATCCAGAGCGGGGTCTGCCTTTTTCCTACTACGAAACCATCGGCGGAGGGATGGGCGCCGGACCGAACCGGGCGGGCGACAGCGGCATCCACACCCACATGACGAATTCCCTCAACACTCCCGTCGAGGCGCTGGAGCGGTACTTCCCGATTCGGGTCCGCGAGTATCGGATCCGCCGTCGATCGGGTGGACGGGGGAAAAACGCGGGCGGCGAGGGAATCACGCGGAGTCTGGAGATGCTCGCCGACTGCCAGTTCACCATCCTCTCCGAGCGGCGAAAGCACGCCCCCTACGGCCTGTCCGGCGGCGGAAGCGGGAAGAAGGGGGTGAACACGCTTCAGTTGGCTCAAGGGCAGAATAAGCGGCTCCGAGGCAAGGACACCCTCACGCTGGCGCCGGGGGACGTCGTCGTGATCGAGACCCCCGGAGGGGGAGGCTGGGGGGGTGGGCGATAGGTCGAATCGGCGCGGATGATCGATCGATTCGTCCCTCACTTTCTCGCGGTTCGAGCCAAGAGGGACTCCCTCGCCCCCGGGTGCCGAGCCCGCCCTTCCCCCGGAGGGGGAGATCGATGACTTCCGACGTCCCGCCCCTCGAGGTCGAAACGGTGATCCTCCGGGACATCCGGATGCCTTTCGTGCGTTTCTTCGAGACCAGCTTCGGCCGTGTCGCGGTGAAGGAGGCGGTTCTCGTGGAGGTCGCCGCGGCCGGTCTGTCGGGCTGGGGCGAGTGTGTCGCCGCGGAAGGTCCGTTTTACAGCTATGAGGATCGAGTCACCGCCCGGCATCTGCTGGCCCGCCACTTGATTCCCCGGGTCCTGGAGTGCGATGGCGACCCGGAGATGTTCCCCGATCGGGTCGGGCGGATTCGGGGCCATCCGATGGCCAAGGCGGCGCTGGAGGGAGCGTTGTGGGATCTCAGGGCGAAGCAATTGGGGCTTCCCCTCTGGCGACTGTGGGGAGGAACGAGGCGACGCATCCCGTGTGGGGTCTCGGTGGGCATTCAGGATAGCCGCGACGAGCTCCTGAGCCGAATCGAGCGGGAGGTGGAGGCGGGATACCATCGCGTCAAGATCAAGATCAAACCGGGCTGGGATCTGGATGTCGTGCGGGAGGTGCGTCGTGTGTTCCCGCGACTGGCCCTGATGGTCGACGCCAACGGAGCCTATACGCCGGTCGACGCCGGTCGTCTCGTCGGGCTGGATGAGTTCGATCTCCTGATGGTCGAACAACCCTACTACTTCGACGATCTCATCGAGCACGCGAGACTTCAGAGGAAGCTGGGCACGCCCATATGCCTCGACGAGTCCATCCGCCATCGCCGGGACGCCGCCCAAGCGATTGGATTGGGCGCCTGCCGCGTCATCAACATCAAGGCCGGCCGCGTTGGAGGCGCCGTCGAAGCCATGCGGGTCCATGACCTGTGTCGGGAAGAGGGGATTCCGGTGTGGTGCGGCGGGATGCTCGAGACCGGCATCGGGAGGGCGCACAATGTGGCCATCTCCACGTTGAACAACTTCCGTCTGCCCGGAGACGTGTCGGCCAGTCGGCGCTATTTCGTCCGCGACACGGTCACCCCGCCCATCGAGGTGGTCGAGGGCTGGATCGAGGTGCCGGACGGGCCGGGGATCGGTTACGTCCCCGACCTTCGCTGGATCGAGGAAATCACGTTTCGGAAAGAGGTCTTTCAAAGAGGCGGAGAAGATGACCGAAGCTGAGGTGCTGAAAGTCTGTCGCGAGGAACGGGTGCGGTTCATGCGACTTCAGTTCATCGATGTTCTGGGCGTGGCCAAGAATGTCGAGATCCCCGAAAGCCAGTTCGAGAAGGCCTTGGCCGGGCGGATCATCTTCGATGGTTCCTCGATCGAGGGTTTCTCCCGGAACGAGGAATCGGACATGCTGCTGCGGCCCGATCCCGGGACCTTCCGCGTGTTCCCCTTCGAGCGGATGGCCCGGGGCAAGGTGGCCCGTCTGATCTGCGATATCCGACGACCGAACGGCGACGAATTCCAGGGATGCCCCAGGACTCGGCTCAAGCGGGTGCTTTCGGAGGCCGCCCAACTCGGCTTCAGGATGTTCGCCGGGCTGGAGGCGGAGTTTTTTCTCTTTCTTCCCGACTCCCAGGGGCGACCCTCCCCGGTAACCCACGACTCGGCCGGCTATTTCGATCTCACGCCGGTCGACAAAGGGGAGGAGGCCCGCCGGGATATGGTCAACGTGCTGGAGGCGATGGGTCTGGAAATCGAGGGGGCCCATCATGAGGTGGCTCCGGGCCAGCACGAGATCGACTTCAAGTTCGCCGACGCCTTGTCGACGGCCGACAGCATGACGACCTTCAAGCTGATCGTCCGATCCGTGGCTCAGGAACACGGCCTGCACGCCACATTCATGCCCAAGCCCATCGTCGGGGTCAATGGATCGGGGATGCATACCCATCAGTTCCTCCTTCGGGATGGGCGCAATGCGTTCTTCGATCCGAAGGGGGAGGATCGGCTCAGCGCGACGGCTCGGCATTACATTGCCGGTTTGCTGAAGCACGCTCCGGGTTTCTGCGCCGTCACCAACCCCTTGGTCAACTCGTACAAGAGGCTGGTTCCCGGTTTTGAGGCGCCGACCAACGTGGCGTGGTCGGAGCGGAACCGCAGCCCCCTGGTTCGAGTTCCGGCCCCGCGGAACGAGGATACCCGCTGCGAGCTGAGGATGCCCGATCCCAGCTGCAACCCCTACCTGGCGCTGGCGGTGATGCTGAAGGCCGGCCTGGACGGCGTCAAGGGGAAGATCGAGCCGCCTCCGCCCGTCAGTAAGAGTGTTTACGCCATGAGCGTGCGGGAGCGGCGGCGGCATCGCATCGCGGATCTGCCGAACAGCTTGAATCAGGCTCTGGTTCAGTTGCGGAAGGATAAGGTCATTCAGGAGGCGCTGGGCGAGGTGATATACCGGCACTTTTTGCAGGCGAAGCGGCAGGAGTGGCAGGCCTATATTCAGCAGGTCCATCCTTGGGAGTTGGATACGTATCTGGGAGTGTATTGACCGACCCTCCGCCCCGTTGAGCTCCGAATTGTCGACCTATCCGACCGGTCGAGCCGGACTCCCACGCGGCGCCTCCCGCGCCCCCCGGCGAAACACGTCAAACGCCTTGTCGGTTGATGTAAAATATCTAGGCGGTTGTGGTCGATGAAGAGCCTCAAACATAAACTCCTCATATTCATCCTTCCCCTGTGTCTTCTGCCCTTGATCGGGATATCCGCCTTCTCCTACTTCGTCGCCAAGGAGCGCATTACGGAAGACCGGATTGTGCTCTACCTCGAGCAGATCGCGGCGGAGGTGGCGGACGCGATCCAACTCACGATCCTCGAAAAGAGGGAGGCGACCGTCGCGATGACCTTGTACAGCGAGTTCCTGCGCTACCTGACCGGCCAGTTGGAGGAACCCCCGGTCATGCTGCTCGACAAGCTGATCGTGGTGCACGAGGTCTACGACCTGATTGCCATCTTCGATGTGGACGGAAGACTGGTTCTGACCAACTCGCTCGACCGCAACAGCAACCTGGCCGTGATTGAATACTTGGACGCGCAGGAGCTGGACGGCTTGCGGGGGCAGAGCTTGTTGCGGTACACCCCGGATTCCCTGTGGCTGCAGCAGGTGCGGAGCAGTCGCTTCGGCTACATCGATTGGCACGTCTCGCCGCTGGTTCACAAGGTGTACCGATATCTGGACCACGATATCGCCAAGCACCACTCCCTGGGATTCGCCGCGCCGATCCTGGATGAGCGGAGTGTGGTCGTGGGCGGCATCCTGGCCCTGATGAACTGGGGGTTCGTCCAGGAGATGCTGGACAAGGTGGAGGAGGATCTGCAGGAGCGCTCCCTCAGTTCCGGGTACGCGTTCCTTTTCGGCCGCGACGGGAACACCATTATCGGCCACAAGTACCGCCGCAACCGGAAGTACACGGCCCTGAGCGCCGAGGAGTTCGGCGTCGCGAGGGACAATTACGGAACCCGCCTGGTGGAGGATCACCAACTGGTGGCGCTGAGGGAGGCTGTGGAGCAGAGGGCGCCCCACTTCCGGTACGAGTATCCGCCCGGAACGGACAAGATCAGCGGTCTCTCGGCGCTCAACCACGAGTACTTCACCTGGGTCTGCGGGGTCGGCATCAACAACGAGGACATCTTCGCCCCCGTGCAGGAACTCAAGAGGATCTTGATCTTGGCCGCCTCGCTGACAATGTTTCTGGTCGTCATGCTGACCTACTCCGTCGCCCGGCGGATTACGATTCCGCTGAATCGGCTCACCCTGGGGGCCCGCGTGATCGCGGCGGGGGATTTCTCCCAGCGGGTCGAGGTGGGCGCCCGAGACGAGATCGGCCAACTCGCCCAGTCCTTCAACGAAATGGCGGGCTCCCTGGAGCAGCGCAGCCGCGACCTGCTCGAACTCAACCGAAGACTGGAGGAGAAGGTTAGGGAAAGAACCCGGGAGTTGGAGAAGGCCAACCGCGAGATGGCGAAGGCGTATGATGAGCTGAAGGAGACCCAGTTCCAGTTGATCCAGTCCGAGAAGATGGCCTCACTGGGGCAGCTGGTCGCCGGCATAGCCCACGAGATCAAGAATCCCCTGAACTTCATCTACGGCAATACGGAGTTCCTGCGGCGCTACGTGGATCGCCTTCGGGAACTGGTCGAGTTGTATGAGAACGTGAAGCGTCTCCCGCCGGAGGCCCGGGCCGAGATCGAGGCGTTCAAGGAACAGATCAACTACGCGTTCCTTCGGCAGGATCTGGCGACGCTGATCGACAACTTCGAGGAGGGAGCCAAACGCATCCACTCCATCCTCGGCGACCTGCGGACCTTTTCGCGCATGGAGAGCGACGATTTTCGGGCGATCGCCCTGCACGAGCCGATCGATCTCGCCCTCAGCCTGCTGCAGAACGAGTATCGCGGCCGGATCGACATCGTCAAGGAGTACGACTCCCTTCCCGAGGTGGAGTGCCATCCGGGAAGGTTGAATCAGGTCTTCATGAACCTACTGCTCAACGCCTGTCAGGCGATCGACGGGACGGGCACGATCACCGTCACGACCCGAGCCGAGAATGGCCGGGTTACGGTCTCCATCCGGGACACCGGCGGGGGGATCGACGAGAAGGATCTGGACCGGATTTTCGAACCCTTTTTTACGACCAAGGTGGTTGGAACCGGCACGGGCCTGGGGCTGAGTATCAGTTACGCCATCATTCAGCAGCACAACGGGACCATCCAGGTTCGAAGCCGGAAGGGCCAGGGGACGGAGTTTCTTATCCAGCTACCGGTGAAGCAATGAGCAAGCGGCACGCGGTCCTCGTCGTCGACGACGAGCCGGCCAATCTTCAGAAGCTGAAACGCACGTTCTGGGAGGATTTCGAGGTCATCGAGGCCTCGGATGGCGCCGAGGCTCTGCGCGTTCTGGAGAAGCGGCAGGTGGCCGCCATCATCACCGACCAGCGCATGCCCGGCATGAGCGGGGTGGAGTTGCTGGAGAAGTCTCTGGCCCTGAGGCCGGAGGCCATCCGAATAATCCTCACGGGCTACACCGATGTCGAAGACCTCATGGACGCCATCAACCAGGGACACGTCCATCGCTATATCACCAAGCCCTGGGATCCCTTTACCCTCACGGAAACGGTGCGACGCGAGCTGGAACGCTGGGAGCTGAAAAGGGAAAACGAGCGGCTGGCCGGGGAGCTTCAGGCGGCGAACGAGCGGCTGGCCCAGGAGAACGTGCAGCTTCGGCAGGAGGTCGAGGCGTTGCGCGACGGCGAGCACCGGCTGCTCTACTCGAGCCGAGCCATGGACGATCTGTTGCGGTTGCTCGCGCGGGTCGTCAAGACCGATTCGACGGTTCTCATTCAAGGGGAAACCGGCACCGGAAAGGAATTGCTGGCGCGGCATATCCACGAGCGAAGCGCCCGGGCGGGCCGGGCGTTTGTCCCGGTCAACTGCGGCGCCATTCCCAGGGAGCTCGTCGAGAGCGCGTTCTTCGGGCACAGGAGGGGCGCCTTCACGGGCGCCACCGAGGATCGCAAGGGGTTCTTCGAGGCCGCCGACGGAGGCACGCTCTTTCTCGACGAGGTTGGCGAGGCGCCGCTCGATCTGCAGGTCAAGCTTTTGCGGGTGCTGCAGGAGGGGGAAATCCTTCGCGTGGGCGCCCAGAGCGCGGAGAGAGTCGACGTTCGGGTGATTACGTCGACGAATCGGAACCTGGGGCGCATGGTGGAGGACGGCGCGTTTCGTCAGGATCTGTACTTTCGCCTGAACGTCTTCTCCGTGCTCGTGCCCCCGCTGAGGGCGCGCCCCGAGGACGTCCCGCTTCTGGCCGAGCACTTCCTGGCCTCCACGAGTCGGCGCCTCAACAAGCGCGTCTTGGGCTTCGACGCCGAGACGCTGGCGCGTTTGGAACGATACGACTGGCCGGGGAATGTCAGAGAGTTGGAGAACGAGGTGGAGCGTCTCGTCATCCTGTGCGACCCGGACGAGACGGTGGGACCGGACCTTCTCTCCGACCGGATCCGGCACGGCCCGACGCGGACGGCCACGGACGGCGACCTGAAGGAGCAAGTGGCGGCGCTGGAGAGGACCCTGATCCTGAGGGCGCTGAAGGCGCACAACAACAACAAGAGCCGGGCGGCCGAGGCGCTCGGGATCACGCGCCAGACCATCATCGCGAAGTTGAAGCAGTACAAGAATCGTAAATTATCCTTACAATCACTGTAAATCTGAAGTACATTTCGTCAACCTGTTGTGCCTGCGGGCTTTGGGCGGGAAACGACGGGACGGATTTAAGGCAAGCCGTTAACTTGTTTGACGGCTCCCGGATCGCTGAATCCTGCTAAGTATCCTGAAATCAATCACTTGAAAATCTGGTACGGGACTTGCTGTAAGTTGGGGCAGGAGACAGTAGAATGGCGACATACGCTGCAAACCTTCCCCGATTCGACATCAGTCTGGCGGATCGACTCCGAGTCGCCGATGAGGACGCCTTTCGGGATCTTTTCCGCCAGTTTGGACAGAGAATTTTCCGCACCGCCTTGAAGATCCTCAAGGAGGAGGAGTCGGCCAGAGACGCGGTTCAGGAGACGATGATCAATGTCCACCGGGCTGCGGACAGCTTCCGTGGAGAAGCCCGTTTGGGGACCTGGATCAATCGCATCACCGTCAATGTGTGCCTGGAGATCATTCGAAAGAACCGGAAGCACGCGGCCCGAACCGATCAGGATATCTCCGAGACTGTCTTCCTCGAGGATCGTGGCTTTGGCGATCCCTTTTCCGAGGCTCACCGTTCCGAAGTGCGGCGGCGGGTCCGACGCGCCCTCGGGCGACTGACCCGCAAGCATCGGCAGGTGGTGCGCATGCACGATCTCGAGGGCTATACGATCCGAGAGATCGCGTCGATGGTCGGCGTGGCCGAGGGGACCATCAAGTCCCGCCTCTTCTATGGCCGGGAAGAGCTGAAGAAGCTGCTGGTGAACTGAGGTTTCCGCCGGAAACCGGGTTCCGGCTTTGTTGAGCGCCCACTGGGACGTTGAGGGTCGGAAGGTCGGAAGGTCCGACGGTTCGACCCCGAACGCCGGTCAGCGGCGGGCGCCCCGCCCTTCGTTCCCCCGCCCTGTCCCCGCGCCCGGAAGCCTGAAACCCCTTCTGCTATAATTCAATTCTCTTTGGCGGAATTCGCTGTGTTGGTCAGACACTATCGCTGGAGGTCGCCATCCCCGGATCGGTTCGCCCCGGGGTTGCTGTTCGGCGTCCGGCTCGACTATCACGATCTGCGCTCCGGCTATCTAGGCACCGATTCGGGCTGGTATGCCGCGCCCCACGTCGGCGGATCCGACCCGGACTGGCCTCCGGACGCGGTCGCGCCCGTCGCCGCCGAGCGGCTGGAGGAAGTGGCGCCGCCGGAACAGTCGCCTTGGCCGTCCGACGCGGACGAACGGATTACCCGCTATTTCGAGAAGCATCGTCGCCAGCCGATCTGGCGGAACCTGGAACTGTCGCTCTACTCCCGGCCGCGGGAGAGTCAAGCGGACTTCATTCACCGTTGTCTCGAGACCCTGGTCGACCAGCGTCGGGCCGCGCTGCACCAGGTGCGCGATCTGTTCCTGCGAAGGTTTCTGGAATCGGAAGAGAGGAACCTTCGTTTGCTCGAGGAACGGGACTGGTCCCCGGAGGACGTCGACCACAGGGCCGGGGAGATCCGGCGGGTCTTCTCGGAAATCCGCGACAGTTTCAGCCGCTGTTTCCTCCACGATGACGGACGTCGGCTGACCGAGAGCGATTTGACCTGGGAGGGGAAGCTCGACATCGAGGGCCAGGAGCGGCTGGAAAGTCTGCGGGACGAGTTTCTCGACCGCTACAAAGAGGTCACCCGCAGCTTCCCGTACAGGGCCAAACGGATCGAGCCCTATGAGATCTCGGTGAACTCGGAGGATATCGAGATCGTGTCCCGGGGATTCCTTTCGGGGTGACGCCTCGCCTCCCCGCGTCCGACGGGAAGGATGCCTCGAAGAAACCTCCGGTGCTCCTCGCTATAATGGGCCGTGTGCGGCAAGTGTTACTGGCGCTGAGCGGTGGAGTCGACAGTTCGACGGCGGCGCTTCTGCTTCTGGAGCGGGGCTACGACCTGGTGGGCTGCACCATGCAGTTGTGGGATGCGCGGCGAAACCCATCCGGCGGCGGGGCGCCCCGCGTCGGCCGTTGTTGCTCCCTGGACGATGTGTACGACGCGCGGCGGGTGGCCGACCTTCTGGGATTCCCGTTCTACGTGCTCAACCTGGAGAGGGAGTTCGAGGAGAAGATCGTCACCCCTTTCGTCGGCGGCTACCTGGCCGGCAGTACCCCCATCCCCTGCACCCTCTGCAACACGTTCCTGAAGTTCGACCGGCTGATCCGGTTCGCGGAGACGGTTGGAATTGGAATCGTCGCCACCGGCCACTACGCTCGAATCGAGACGAACGGCGGCGAGTATCGCCTGTTGAGAGGCCGCGACCATCGGAAGGATCAGTCCTATTATCTTTTCGAGCTGAGCCAGTCTCAATTGGCGCGAGTCATCTTTCCGGTAGGTGACTACCGCAAGCCCGACATACGAAGGCTTGCGTCCGATCGGGGGTTGATCACCGCCGGCAAGAGGGACAGCCAGGAGATCTGTTTCATTCCCGACGGCAACTACGCCGAATTCATCGAGCGTTACGGCCGGGAGGGGGACCCCGGGGGATTCCTCCCCCTCCTCGAGGAGCGAGAGCGTCCCGGGCCGATCCTGTTCAAGGACGGCACGGTTCTGGGAAGCCACCGAGGGATTCACCGCTTCACGGTGGGACAGCGCAAGGGGCTGGGCATCGCTCATCGGCGCCCCCTCTATGTGGTCGGACTGGACGCCGCTCGGAACGCGGTCGTGGTGGGATATCGAGAGGATGCCTACGGCCGCGCCCTGCTTGCGGAAAGGGTCAACTGGATCATGCGGGAGCCGCCGCGTCTTCCGGTTCGGGCGAGTGTCCGGATCCGTTCCAATCACCGGGAGGCCCCGGCCACCGTGTCGGACGCGGGCGACGGACACTCGGTCCGGGTGGAGTTTGAGGAGCCCCAGTTGGCCGTCACGCCCGGGCAGGCGGCCGTTTTCTACGACGCCGACCGGGTGCTGGGCGGCGGTTGGATTCGAAAGGGTGAGCCGTAGGGAATGCCGCCCGTCCCGACCTCCATCCTGATCGTGTCCGGCGAGACGTCGGGCGACCGGCATGGGGCGGGCCTGATCCGGGCCATGGAAGACCTGCTGCGGGAGCGGGACCTTCGGTTTTTCGGAAGCGGGGGGCGAGAGATGGCGGCGGCCGGGGCGGAGCTTCTGCTCGACGTTTCGCGGCTGTCGGCCATTGGGCCCCTGGCGGCGCTGACCAACGTGGGTAGTTACGTTGGTTTGCTGCGTCGGCTCCTCGGGGAGGCCCGCCGCCGTCGTCCGGCGCTGGCGGTGCTCGTCGACTTTCCCGACTTCAATTTGCCCCTGGCCCGACGCCTCAAGTCGATCGGGATCCCGATCTGCTATTTCATCGGGCCCCAGCTCTGGGCCTGGCGCCCCTCCCGAATGAAACAAATCCAACGCTATGTTGATCTTATGTTAGTGATCCTTCCTTTCGAGGAGGACTATTACCTGTCGCGCGGTGTGCGCGCCCACTATGTGGGAAATCCAACCGCCCTTCGGTTCAGACGCCCCGGCAAGCGAGCCGGGGCGGGGCGGAATTCTCCGCCGATTGTGGGCCTCTTGCCCGGTAGTCGGCGCAAGGAGGTTGAGTTGATTCTGCCGGTTCAGCTGGACGCCGCGGCCTCCCTGGCGGGAAGGATGCCGGTTCGGTTCCGGCTCCTTCGGGCGCCCGAGATCTCGTCGGAGCGGATTCGGGAAATCGTCGCCCGGTGGGCGGGGAAGAGGCGGGAGCCGCCCCGTATCGATATCGTCGGCGCGCCCCCTGAGGAGTTCCTCGGCGAGTTGGACGGCGCGGTGGTCAAGAGCGGCACCTCGACCTTGGAGGCGATGCTGGCGGAAGTCCCTTTTGCCATGGTCTACCGTCTGGCTCCGGTGAGCTGGTTTCTGTTGCGGCCTCTTGTCCGGACCCGGACCTATTGTCTGGCCAACCTGGTTGCGGGCAGGCCGATAGTGCCCGAGTTCGTGCAACGGGAGGCTCGCGGAGAGCGTATCGGTTGTTATCTGGAAAGGATCCTCACGGATTCTGCGGAATGGGAGCGAATCCGGAGTGATCTCGAAGAGGCGGGGCGCAGGTTGGGATCCCTCGATGCGTACGCGGAGGGAGCCCGCCGCATTGCCCTGAGGTTTCTTGGGGAAAGAGAAGTAACGGCATGAGACAACTTGGGTGGGTTCTGACGTGTGGCTTTGCGGTGCTGGCTGTTTCATCGGCTCTGGCCCGGGATCAGGTTGCCGAGGCGCCCCTGGCGGATGTGAGTCGGTACGAAATCAAGGTGGAGATCGAACCGGATCGAAGTTTCCTTCGGGGGAGCGCGGTGGTCGAGCTGCGCGTGCTGGAGGATGCCTTGTCGCTTCCGTTCGATTTCAGCCGCCATCTGAGTGTCATCCAGGTTACGGACGAGGAGGGCACGCGGTACTCGCTGCAGGGCGACGATTTCTCACGCGACCGCATCCGGATTCAGTCGGACCAGCCGCTGAGGGCCGGTGCCTCCAAGGTCTTCCGATTCGAGTTCGAGGGGGTGCTTGAGCGCGAGCAGTACGCCTTTCTGGACGTTCCGTCGACTCAGAAGGCCGTCGTTGACCGGGATGGGGCCCGGCTGCTGAGCGAGGGCTTCTGGTTTCCGTCGCACCGCCTGGCCACCGACGCGGCCTCGGCCCGGGTCGAGGTGAGAGTTCCCCTCGGCTTTTCCGTGGTCGCCGCCGGGTCGCTGACCGGCATCGAGACCGTTGGTCTGGCGGAGGTCTTCACCTGGGAGTCCGAGGATGAATTGACGACGCTCCCGGTGCTCGTCGCCCGATATTACCGGCAGACGTTCGAGGAGGGCCCCATCCCCCTGACTTTTTACGTGACCGAGGATTACGAGGGGGATTTGAGGGGTGTTTCCGAGGCGGTCGGGGAGATGCTGGAGTTCTACGGCGAGGAGTTCGGGGAAGTCGGCCTGGAGTCTTTGACCCTCGCGCAAGTGGGGAACATCATCGTCGGTTCGCCGGGTTCGCGCGGGCTGGTTCTGCTCGAGGACAGGCTCTTGACGGCGGCGAGTCCGCCCTTGGCGCAACTGGCTCGACGCATCGCCCTCCAGTGGTGGGGGTATACCCTGCGGCCCCGGCGCCCCATGGATGCGTGGCTGGGGGATGGGTTCGCGACCTATGCCGCCCTTCGGTACTTCCAGGAGAAGAGGGAGGATCAGTTTGAGGTCGAGCTAGCGAAACAAGCCGTCGAGGCGCTGAAGTATCAGGATCAGGCGCCCATCAGCAGCGGGCTGAACCTGGAAGTCGGCTCGCCTCGGTACGAGTCCATCGTGGCCGGAAAAGGGGCCTGGGTTCTGTACATGCTGGGTCAGTTGGTGGGGCCCGATCTCCTGAATGAAGCGCTGAGAGAATTCTTCCTAACGCACCGGAAAGAGAACGCGACGATCGGCGATTTCGCCCGGCTGGTCAACGAGCGGACCGGAGAGGACTATGAATGGTTCTTCGTCCAGTGGGTGGAATCGGTGGGTATCCCGGAGTTCCGGGTCGACTACACGGTCTATACGGTCCGCGAGGGGGGCTTCAAGATCCGGGGACAGGTTCGCCAGAATCTCGAGCTGTTCCGCATGCCCATGGACATCCAAATTGAGACCAAGGGGCTGCCGGAGGAGAAGCACTTGATGATCAACGGGACGACGACCTCCTTCACCTTCGACACGGAGACGCTTCCCCTCAGGATGGAGATCGACCCCAACGGGAAGATCCTGATGGATTCCGATCGCATGCGGGTGGCGGTGAGTGTCGCTCTGGGCGACGAATACCGCGAAGTCGGGGAGTATGTTTCGGCTCTACAGGAGTACCAGAGGGCGGTGGATCTGGATACCCGCAGTTCGCTGGCCCATTTCCGGCTGGGCCAGACCTATTTCGAGCAGCACAGCTACTCGAACGCCGCCAACAGCATACGGGACAGCCTGAACGGGGATCTGAAGCCCGAATGGGTGGAGACCTGGGCCCATATCTATCTCGGAAAGGTCTACGACGTCTTGGGTCAGCGGCAGCGGGCGAGGGCCGAATACCAAAAGGCCGTCAACACCCAGGTCGACTACAACGGAGCTCAGGCCGAGGCGAGGAAGTATCTGGACGAGCCCTTTAGTAGGCCGAGCACGCTGATCGGCTGACGCCCGGCGAGAATTCTCCGGCCAGGGATTACAGGGATTTCACCGAGTGGGTCCCGGCGGTGCCCGGGGCTCCAAGGCTCCAAGCCAATTCAGTGTGATCCGTGGCCCGGAGATTGACGCCCCGACGCTTCGTGGACCGGGATAACCTGAGTGCCCCTGGCGGATCTCGGACAATTTCCCCCGCTTCACCACAAATCGCCGCGACAGCCCAGCCTGCCCAGCCTGCCCAGCCTACCCAGCCGCCGGCAGCCGCAGTTGAGATCCGACCTTGACAGGAACTCCGAGCCCCGGTTAGTCTACCCTGCAAAGAACGGATATTATCCCCGTAGTGTAGGAGGGCGGACAGGCGGCCCTGAGGCGGGTCGTCGCCTTCGCGACTCTCCTATCCGTCCTGCAAACCAATCGATATCGTCGGCAACCCGGCTTGGATTGCGGTTCCAGTCGCGCGGCCGGCCACAGGAGGAGGCGATGACAGTCCAACTGACGTCACTGTCGGGTGAAACCGCTTCAATAGCGGACGCCCAGTTCGAAGAACTCCGTATGACCTTTCGCGGCCCACTCCTCACGGCGGCGGATTCCGGTTATGAGGAAGCTCGGGTGATGCACAACGCGGCGATCGATCGTCGTCCGGGCCTGATCATTCGCTGCTCCGGGACGGCGGACGTGGTCGATGCCGTCAATTTGGCTCGCGAGCGCGGTCTGCTGACCGCCGTTCGCGGAGGCGGTCATCACGTCGCCGGCCACGGCACGTGCGACGGCGGCCTCCTGATCGACCTGTCCGCCATGCGTTCGGTGTGGGTCGATCCCGTCGCTCGGCGCGTCCGCGTTCAGGGCGGCGCAACCTGGGGTGAGGTGGACCGGGAAGCGCAGCTGCACGGACTGGCTGTTCCGGGCGGCGTTGTTTCGACCACGGGCGTCGCCGGACTCACCCTGGGCGGCGGCATCGGGTGGCTGCATCGCAAGTGGGGACTGACCTGCGACAGTCTACGGGCCGTCGAGATCGTCACCGCCGACGGGAAAGTCCTCCGCGCAAGCGAGAGAGAAAATTCGGACCTGTTCTGGGGCGTCCGCGGCGGCGGCGGCAACTTCGGTATCGTCACGTCCTTCGACTTTGAAGCCTATCCTCTCGGGCCCATCGTCATGTGCGCCGGAGTGATGTATCCCTTGGACACGGCGGTCGAGACGTTCCGCGCCTGGCGGGACTGGGCCGAGACAACCCCGGACGAGGTCAGCAGCAGAGTGATCTTCTGGTGGCTCCCCGACGCTCCCACGCTTCCACCCGCGGTGCGCAACCAGCACGTGATGATCGTGGGCGCGGTTTACGCCGGCGACCCGGACGAGGGCGAGCGGGTGCTGCAGCCACCCCGCCGATTGGCGACGCCCTTGGCCGACATCAGCGCCAAGATGCCTTTTCGCTTCTTCCAGGCGGCCTTCGATGCGTTGTTGCCGAAGGGAAAGCTTGAGAGCTACTGGAAGTCCCTGTACCTCCGGGAACTCAGCGATGACGTGATCGATGTTGTGAGCAGGCACGGCACCAATCGCCCTTCGCCGCTCACCCTGGTCCACGTGCCCCAGCTGGGCGGCGCCATCTCGCGGGTCGGCGCGGACGAGACGCCGATCGGCGACCGGGACGCCCCATACATGTTGAGCGTGGATGGAAACTGGGTGAATCACGCCGAGGCCGAAACGCAGATCGCGTGGGTACGTCAGGTCATCGGCGAGGCGGAGCGTTTCTCGACCGGCGGCACCTACCTCAACTTCGGGGGCCAGGACAGCACCGATGTCCGCGCCGCGTTTGGCGGCAAACTCCAGCGCCTCTCGGAGCTGAAGAACAAATACGACCCTCGGAACCTGTTTCGGGTGAACTGGAACATCCCGCCGGCGTAGGTTCCGGCGAACTCGGAACGCGGTCTCACGGGAGTCGACGGCCGCCGAGACTCGGTTGCGGGCGATGGGGCCGCCCCTTCAGGGCTCGGCAAGCGCGGTGGAGGTCCGACAC
>CAYRCA010000029.1:0-16725 GCA_964422565.1 uncultured Acidobacteriota bacterium
AACCGAGGTTCTGTCGTTGACTTTGCCCTTGCCGCTTCGGGAAAAGCGTACGTGCTTCACCAGATCGGTCTTGACGAGGTGGACCTCGTCTCCGGAGCAACGGTCCCGCACCGGTTCGACGCAATCGCCGCCGTCCCCGAGATCGCTCTTCGCCGAACCGTGAACCTGGCTGTTGCCGAGGATCCCCCCGGCAGACCCGTGATTCTGTGGTTCGGCCGCCGCTTGCAGGGACCGACCGAGTTCTTTATCACGACTTTGGGCACCGGAACGACTGTGCGGCTTCTCTCCCCGGACGGCCTTGGGTCCTCGTGCCTGGATTTCGTCCTCGGTGCGGCGGGCCAGGTCTACATTCTGGCCGCACCCGCCGCCGGTTCGCCGGAGATGATCCAGGAGTTCTCGGCCGACGGCCGGCACGTCGGATCCTACCACTCGCCCCACGTCGACGACCCGGAAGCCCTCGGTCACTCTTACCTTACTCTGCTCGACGGTTCGATCTACGTGGTCCACGGTCTGATCGCACCCATCGTCTACGAATACCGGGATGGGCGCCCGACGGGGGTCTACGATCTGGGCGACGGAGGACGAGGGAGGGTGGTCCTCGGAATGTACGGCTCCGAGGACGCCGTCTGGGTGCATTCCCTGGTGGGTCGGGAGACTCTGGCGACCGATCAGAGCGGCACCCTCGAGCTGAGGGCGTTGGTCGATACGGAACAGGAACTGTGGTCCATCAAGTCGGGACGAGTCGCCTCCGTCCGAAGGGGATTCGATGCGCCGGCTCCGATTCTGGGTACGCTCCCGGACGGCAGCCTCGTGTCGTTTCAGAGGCGTGGGAACGACGCCCCTTTCCTTCAGTTTCTGGCCCCCGCCGAGTAAGCCCGGCACCGTCGTATCAGTGGGGCGGCAGCCACCCCGATCGCGGCTTTTGTGAAGAAGTCGCGCCTTGCGGCATCCGTCGCGCCGTCGATGAATGCCGTGCCGCCGCCGTCAGAAGATGCCTTCACGCTGCTCGTAATGCGTGGGCTTGTCGTAAACCGGCATGCCGCGATCAATCCAGTCGAGGTTCCAGCGGACCATCGTGGTCAGGTCCACCACCGGATCGCCGAAGAGTCTCCGAGCCAGGGAGGTGTCGTTGTGCCAGGCGGTCGGCTGCTTCACCCCGAAGATTTTCGGACGCTTGCCGAAATGCCCGCCGAACCGATCGGCGAGCGCCTCGATGTCGGCGGGAACGGGCATACCGATGTTCAGCGGTTGAGACGGATGCGGGCAGCACAGGAGCGAACGGAGGATCTGTGCGACGGCGTCGCCCTGCCAGATCACGTTAGCCACCGGGGTGCGGATGTCGATCGGTTGGCCGCGCATGACCTTGACGGCAAGGTCGTGGATGACGCCGTAGCGCAGATCGATGGCGTAGTTCAGTCGGATCAGCCAGCCGGGACAACGGTTCCGCTCACTGTAATACTGGAAGATGCGTTCGCGGGCGACGCAGGAGTTGGCATATTCGCCGTGCGGCGTCGGGGGCGTATCTTCGTTGCAGCCGGGACCGCGGAAATCGGTGAGGGGGTAAACGCAAAGCGTCGAGAAGACGACGACCCGGCAGTCGCGGAGGCGTTGCGCGACGAGGGTGGGGAGGACGGCGTTCATGGCCCACGTGAACGGTTCGGATCCTGCGGTTCCGAACTTCCGTCCCGCCATGAAAACGACGTTTTCAGCGTCGGGCAGCTCGTCGACCTGGCGGCGATCCAGCAGGTCGCGACTCAAGCACTCGACATCCGCCGCTTCGAGGCGGCGCCGCACGTCCGGGTCGGTGAAGCGGGCAACCCCGATAACGCGCCTGTAGGGGGCTGCGCGCTTTGCCATCATGGCGAGGGTTGGACCGACCTTGCCGCCGGCGCCGAGGACCATCAGGTCGCCGTCGAGTTGGTCGAAGTCTTCGATCAAGGCGCGGGTCGGAGTCGTCAGCAGATCTTCGAGGTGCTCGACGTCGCGGATGGTCTCGGGCAGCGGACCGTTGTCGATCATGGTAGGTTTCTCGGCCAACAGAAGCTCCGGGGGTGGTGATTACATCTTCAACCAGCGGTCAAGGTTCTCGCGAACGAACCCGTCGTCGTTGAGATGCGGATACATACGGCAGACGCGGTCGATCTCCGCCAGCTGACCCGGGGAAAGGACCTCGTCGCGCTTCAGGGTCCAGGTCCCTTCGAGTAGACCCTGGCGGCGAAGAATCTCGTGGACACCGGGGATGCTGCCCGCGTAGCCGTTGCCGGCGTCGAAAATGGCGCCGTTGGCGTCGGTCAGTTCGGCCCCGAGGGTCAGCAGGTCGGCGAGGACGAAACCCTCGTCGGACACTTGGTGACAACGATCGAGAAGTTCGACGGCGGCTCTGGTCCAGCACGCCCACTGACCGAGCAGCCCGCCGCGGATGCGCACCGTGCGGATCTCGCCGTTGACCGAAAAGCGGAAGGGCGTAATCAAGTCGTGGACGATGCTGTCGTCGTTCCCGGTGTATAGGGCGATTCGGTCGATCCTGTCGGCCTCGGCGACGGCGCGAACGACGTCGAGCGTGCCGTAACGGTTGAAGGGGGCGATCTTGATCCCGTGAAGATTGTCGATCTCCACGAGTTCGCGCCAGAAGTTGTAGTGCAAGTTCACCCCGCCGACTCCGGTCAGCAGGTAAAAGCCGAAAAGGGGCATGACGCGGGCAAGCTCGCGCATGTGGTGAAGCATTTCGTGCTCCAACGCGTAGCCGAAAGCGGCCAGAGATACGATCGCGAAGTCGTAGCCGAGCTCACGGGCGGTTTCGGCCTGGCGGACGGCATCGGGACTGCGGCCGTCGATGCCCGCGATCTTGACGATTCGCCGATCGAGCCGCATTGCCTGTGCGTCGACTTCCTCGGCGCAGACACGGAGAACCGGTTCGTACAGGTCAATGCCGGGTCGCCGGATCTCGAACTGCGTGAAGTGCATACCCACGGCGACGCCTCCGGCACCCGCGTCGCAGTAGTAACGCATCAGCACACGCTGCCGCTTCTCGTCGAACCGGCGCTCGGCGTTCAGCGCCAGCGGCGAGGCGGGGATGACCAAGCCCTCGTGGATGAGCTTGAGGACGGATTCAGGAACGGTCTGTACGCTGATGGACATCGTCGCCTCTCATTGTCCAGGAGTGAAAGATTCCAGGGGCAGCTCGAAACCAACCGCAAAAGGGGCCCGGTTGATCGACCGCAGGCTAAGCCGGCCGTCCCGCACGTCGAGGGCGGGCCAGCCGCGATCGGTTGGTCGGTACAGGTCGCGATGATGCTCGAGCACGAGCGACTGCACCTCCCCGGGAAATGCGCTCAACCCGCTGAAGTAGTGATGGCCGTTGCGTTCCACCGTCTCGTTGCCCAGCGTGGCCTGGATTGCCAGGTCCTGGAGCAGGGCGACCGGCCCAATGTTGACCAGGTCTTCACCGCTCATGAAGCTCGGCCGTGAAGGATCGCGGCGTCGGCGATGGTTCAGCAGGCAGCGGTTGATCACCCCGCGGATCACACCTTTACAGTTCTTATGGCTTGTTCCGGCATAGCCGAGTTCCAGCGCCCGAGGCAGACTTTCGATTTCCGCGTCGGACTCGTCGATGATGACCGGCGGCAGACCCCGCCAGTCTTTCATGGCGGCCGCCTCATCGCTGAGCGCCACACTCCGATTCAGGGGTTGCTCGATAAACAGCAAGTGATCGAAAAATGGTCGCAGAACCGGATCGTGGACGACCTGCATCCAGAAGTCGTGGAAGTCTTCGGCCCGATGAAACTGTTCGTTGCCGTCGAGTGAGAAGGCAAAGTCCTCTGGAGCGCCCCTGGTGATAACCTCGGCTATGGCGCGCAGTCTGGGGATGTCCTCGTCAAGGTCGCCGCCGACCTTAAGTTTGAAGTGCCGCAGGCCGTAGAATCGGATGCACGCCTCCAGACTTTGGGGCAGTCCGTCGTCGACGCGGTTATCCCCGGCGATGTCGGAATCGGTCAGTAGGTCGGTCAAACCCACGGTGTGGCGGGCCAGAACAGAGTCGAGCGGCGCCTTCGGAAGCAGATCCGCGGGCGTTGCGGACTCCAACTCGGGGTTCACCGCGCCGAGGTCGATTCCAAGGCCGCCGCGGATCAGCGCATGCGCCGTCGTCCCGAAACGGCGGGCCACGGCATCGATCAGAGCCCGTTCAACCAGGGTGACACCCAGCTGCACCAGCAGCGGCTGCCATCCAAGGAACTCGCCCCATCCCCGCTGGGACTCGTGGAGCTCGCGCCAGAAATGAAACACGTCCGGGGCCGTGATCTCCCGGGCCAGGGCGATCGCCTGTTCGACGACCCGCCGCATCTCGGCGATTTCATCGTCGACCGGCTTGTCGGGTACCTTGGTGAACCACTTGGGAACCAGGTGCTCGGCGGCTGTACCCCGCACGGTTTTTCCGTCGATTTCCGCCTCGACCCGCACGAAAACGTGGGGCACCTCGGTGAGGGTGAAGATACCGAAACGGAACGGCATTCGCGTATACAGCGGTATGGTCACCGTACCAGCGGACCGAATCCGGATCATCGATACAGCTCCTCTCGGGTAGCCCCGCCGCTCGGGTAGCCCCGCCGCACCCGGGCACGGGGCTTGGTGAACCGCCTGGCGTGTACGAAAGTCCCCTCCGGCGGGGGGATTCGAGCCCAACGGCGGCTTCTGTTCCCAACAGGCGAGAACCAGGCCGTCTCCGGATGGCATAATACCGCTTACGACACAGAGCTTGCTTCAGTCGAGGCTCTCGACGTTCGAGGGCCATTGCAGGAGGCCAAAATTCAGTGATCTCATTGTTCCGCCCAATCAGCACTGGAAGCCCCCCCCTGGCCGGAAATCTCTCGGCGATAACGATAGCCGCCCTGATCCTCCCCTGTCTACAGGCCGAGAGTCCCGTGTCCTTTGTCGACGTAACCCTCTCGGCGGGTATTACCTGGGTTCACGACAACGGCATGACTCCCGAGCGACTGTTGCCGGAAACCATGGTGGGTGGCGCCGCATTCCTGGATTTCGACAACGACGGTTGGATCGACATCTACCTCGTGACGGCATCGACATCGGATTTTTACAAACCGGAAAACCCGACGACCAACGCCCTCTACCGGAACAACGGCGACGGAACCTTCACCGACGTTACCCTCGCCGCCGGGGTACCCGGCCGCGGCTTCGGCGTGGGCGTCGCCGTGGGCGACTACGATCGCGACGGGTGGACGGATATCTATATCACCGGCGTAGGGGAAGGGATCCTGTACCGCAACAACGGAGACGGGACCTTCACCGAAACCACGGACCGAGCGGGAATTGTCACGCCCGGTTGGGGAGCAAGCGCCGCCTGGTTCGATTTCGACAACGATGGCTGGCTGGATCTTTGGGTCTGCGGCTACGTGATCTGGGAACCCGATCTCAACTTCAAGTGCGGCGGCGGAGAGACGCCGCGTTACTGCATCCCCACCCTCTTCGACAGCCAGCCGAGTTGGCTCTTCCGCAATAAGGGCGACGGAACCTTCGAGGACGTCAGCGAAGCGATGGGAATCGCCGATCCGCGGAGCAAGGGTCTGGGTGTGGTGGCCGTCGACCTGAACAAGAACGGCTGGATGGATGTCTTCCAGGCGAACGACACCACGGAAAATTTCCTTTTCATGAACCGAGACGGTCGCAAATTCGAGGAGATCGGCCTGATGGCGGGCGTTGCCTTCAGCCACGACGGTCGAACGCGTTCCGGGATGGGCGTTGACGCACAGGACTTCGACGACGATGGATGGATCGACCTCTTCGTCGCCAACATCGACCATGAGGATGTCTCGATCTATCGAAATATCGATGGGGAGCATTTCGAGGACGTCGTCATCGATCAGCCCGAACTCAGCCACGCGACCCGGTTCATGAGCACTTTCGGAGCCGCCTTTGTCGACGTGGACAATGACGGCATGCAGGACCTGGTGATGGTCAACGGCCATCCGGACGACCAGATCGACTACCACCGTGGCAACATCAGGTATAAGGATAGGCCCCTTCTCTTCCTCAACCGGGGTGGTGGGAAGTTCGCCAACATCAGCGCCGAGGCCGGTCCGGTATTTCAGCAGGTCTACGCGGCCCGGGGTCTGGCTTTGGGCGATATCGACAATGACGGCGATGTCGACCTGTTGATTCTGAACAACGGACAACCGCCGGTCCTCGCTCGGAATGACGGCGGCAATTCGAACGCCTGGCTGGGGCTCCAGTTGGTCGGCACCAAGAGCAATCCGGAAGGCATCGGAGCGTCCATTGAATACGAGGTCGACGGCAAGACCCGCCACTACTATGTGCGGGGCGGAGGCAGCTATCAGTCGAGCCACGACAGGAGGGTGCTACTCGGCTTCGGGAGTCAACAGGAAGCCGGAAAGGTCCGAATTACCTGGCCTAGCGGAACCGTGGATGTCCTCGACAACCCGATGCTTCGTCGGTACATCCGGGTCGTGGAAGGGACAACCGCGAGCGACCCCGCCTCTAATCCGACGCAGACCGAGCGCTCGACTCAGCAGCGCTGATGGCCTGTTCGACCCTGGGTACAAGTTCGGCGTACTGGGGGTCGGTGGCGCGCTCCAGAAAAGCCTTGAAGTAGCGGATCGCGGCCGGACCGTCACCCGCCATCTGGGCAAGAATTCCCAGATTCATATACGGTTCGACCAGGTCGCGATTGAGCTCGACGGCCCGCTCAAAACTTTGGCGGGCCTTCACGGGCTCCCTGCGCAGAATGTGGATCATTCCCTCTAGGTTGTGGGCCGCGGCGTGGTTCGGATTCTGAGCGAGGATCGCCTGAACGGCGGCCTCCGCTTCTCCCACCTGTCCGGTTTCGAGATAAGCGTTGGCCAAGTTGCTCAGGTTGTCCAGGTTCCTGGGATTGATCTCCGCCGAGCGCCGCAGTGCGTCGATTCCCGCCGCCGGACCACCCAATCGAATCTGGATCTCGCCGATCTCGGCGTACGTCCTGTCGGTTTCGGCGCCGTTTGTCACCGCCGACTCATAGACATCGAGGGCCATCCTGAAATTGCCGGTCTCTTGCAGACATATCCCCAAGTTCTGATATATCAGCGGGTTTCCTGGATCCTGCCGAACCAGGGACTGGAGAACCGGAACCGCTCCGGCGAAATCCCCGCCGTTCATCAGGGTGGTTGCCCGATCCAGACCTTGAAGAATCGCGATTTTCTCCTTCGGATCCGGCCCCGACAGATCCATGACGATCTTGCGTGAGCTGCCGGCGCTGACGTATCCGAGCGACTGAAGTTCCCGCAACGTGGCGTCATCGAGGGGACGGTAGGCGATTTCCCGATCGGAGCCCGGCGTGCCAGTGATGCGAAAGATCTCTCCCTGAAGGCGTTCAGCCTCTCCGGGGTGCCGGTCGATGAGGTTCAGGGTCTCCGACTCCTGGGACTGCAGGTCATATAGCTCGGGAGCGGGGGCAAGAATGTATTTCCAGCGAACGGTCTGCGCTCCGAACAACTCCGACCAGCGCATCTGCGTCTGGGGATAGAAAGTTTCCATGAAGGAGTAGTGAATCCGAACGGGGAGACCCTCCCGTAGAAGTGGCAGCAGACTTTCGCCGGCAAGCTCCTCCGGGACGGGCGCTCCCGCGAACTCAAGAGCCGTCGGCATCAAGTCGATGGAGCGAACCAACTGTTTCTCGACCACGTCACGACGGATTCCGGGGCCGGAAACGAGGAAGGGAACTCTGATCGTCGAATCATAAAGGAACACACCGTGAGTCTCTTCGCCATGTTCCCCCAGGCTTTCCCCATGGTCCGCGATCACCAGTATCAGGGTTGACTCGTCCAGTCCTTCGCGCTTGAGACGATCGAGAAGGACGCCGATCTGCTGGTCCACAAAGGCCACTTCGCCAGCATAGGGATCGTCCGGATACCGTGCTCGATACTCCGCAGGGGGATCGTAGGGGAAGTGGGGATCGTAATAGTGCGCCCAGAGGAAAAAATTCCGGTCCCGGTCGCGGCTGTCGAGCCATTCGAGCACTCTGTCGGTAATGGTGTCTCCCCGCACCTCGGCCACCACTCCGGGGAGTCGCTCCACATCCGGATCGGAGGTCATATCGTCGTTGTAGACATCGAAGCCGCGGTCGAGCCCAAACCGGTGGTGGAGCACGGACGCGGCGACGAATGCGGCTGTTTGATACCCTCTTTCGCTCAGCAATCCCGCCAGCGTTGGTATGGATTCATCCAAGACGAACCCTCCGACATCCCGGATCTGATGAATCGGAGGATACTGACCGGTCAGCATGCAGGCGTGAGAAGGCGTGGTCAGCGGACTTTGGACTACGGCACGCTCGAAGCGTACGCCTTGGGATGCCAGCCTGTCCAAGTTCGGCGTTTCGATGTCCTGCTTGCCGTAACAGCCGAGGTAATCCCATCGGAGGGTGTCGAGGGTAATGAGCAGGACGTTTCCCGACGAGCCCTCGGGGCGGGGGCCCGGAGACTCAAAAAAAGGAGTTTCTGTCCCACACGAGAGAGCGAGAAACGGGATCAGCAGAATCGTTGGTGCTAGTCGGCGGCTCATGGCCCTGAGACAAGATTAGCAGAACGACGCACCCCGGGCCATCCCGGGTCGCCCTGGTCCCCTAGTCGCCGCCGCCCCGGTTTCCGACAAAGTGCCGACGTGCCGCCTGCGGGACGTCCGGCCCCCAATCCCCGGCCCCCGGAACCCCTCCGACCTTACCGGCGCACCCGGTCCACGACCACTCACTGCGAGCGGGCGTCCCTACTTGTGCACGGGCTTCGAGGATTCAGACCCACCAGTCTTCGTAGCCGATCATCCTCCAGGCCGCCTTGTTGCGGTTCCCTCCCCATTGAGGATGACTGTAATAGCCCTGCATGGTGTGCGAACGGACCATGGAAAAAAACTCCCTCTGAGGAGGTGACGACCAGTGTTCCGAAGGCAGATCGCCCCGCTCCATTCTCTCAAGCAGCTCTACTTGCTGATCCGCGGTCAGGTTCGGGAATGATGCCTCGAACAACTCCCAGCTGCTCGCTTCGGTGGCCCGGAGTCCCGCCGCATAGACCCGAATCCAGCCGGGATGGGCTTCGCGAAGGGTTCGTTCGATGAACTCCGCTACCCCCAGTTCTCTCGCCCCGGGGAAATCGTCGCCGGGGATTATCTGTTCGCAGAACTGAGCAAGGAGATCCAACTGCCCCGGAGACAGCGCCGGTTCGGGAGAATGCGCCGCTTGTGCTGTGCGGCCTATCAGATAACGCGGTGGAGCAGCCGCCAGAGCCGCAATCGAGAAGATGAACTCCCGGCGATCCGGTGTCATTTTCCTAACTCCTATTCTCTTGGAATCTCTTGGAATTCGGTGTTGCCCTTCCAGGGCGGGCCTACACCTCGCGAGTCCCATTCCTCCAGGCGCCCCCTTTCCACTGCCCGACCAGGTAGTCCGCAAATCGATAGGCGAGGGCCTGAATCGTCAACGCCGGATTTCTGCCCCCCGAGGTCACGAAAACGCTCCCGTCGACGACGAACAGATTGTCCACCTCATGGGACTGTCCGAAGGGATTCACCACGGAGGTCTTTGGATCCGCCCCCATTCTGCAAGAGCCCAGTTGGTAACCGATGCCCCCTCTGCCGACGTTGCCGGGGGTGATGTCGTGGGCACCCGCCTCCTCCAGAAGTTCGATCATCTTGTCCCTGAAGAATCGCCATACCTCGAGGTCGTTCGGGTGGTAACTGTGCGTCATCCGCGCCACCGGTATCCCCCACTGATCCCGCACGGAATCGGAGACCTCGATCCGATTCTCGAATCGAGGCAGATCCTCGGCGGGGGCGAAGAGGCGGATATAGCGGCGGAAGTTGCGGCGCTGATACTCCTTGTGCGCCCGTCCCCACCGAGGGGCCCCGCGGGGACGCCGGTTGGCGAAGGCAATCGGCGTCACCTCGGTCCGGGAGTAGATCACCGAACCGCCCACAATCCCGGGGTTGCGGGCATAAAAATCGTCGATCGCGATTCCCGGGCCGGGGCCGAAACCCAGGTTGGTGACCTGATCCATGACGCCCCAAACCCAGGGGCTGATGTGTCCCATGACACTGCGGCCCACCCAGTCGTTTCCATTACCCAGACCGCTGGGAAACCACTTCGATTTGGAGTTGAGCAGGAGACGGGGCGTTTCGATGCCGGAGCACGCTACGATCACGATCCGGGCGGCCTGGTTCCGTCGCCGTCCCTCGGAGTCGAAGTAAGCCACTCCGTTGGGGTTTCCTTTCGAATCCAGGGTGATCTCCGAGACGATGGAATCCGGCACCAAACGACAGTTTCCCGTCGCCAGGGCGGCGGGAAACAGCGCCGTTACCGGGGTCGATTTCGCCCCGATTTCGCAGATGAATCCATTACAGCAGGGATGGGCGATGCAGTTGGACCGGTCCCCGTAACTCTCGGTCAGCAGGCCGAGTGGGACGATGAACGGATGGTACCCCTTCCGTTTCGCCGCCTCCCGGATCATCTCGTCACCCGGCTGAAGGCTAACCGGCGGCAGGGGATAGGGCTTGCTCCGCTTCCCTTCGAACGGATTTACCCCGCCCTCTCCGGAGACTCCCAGATCGTATTCGGCTTTGGTGAAGAAGGGTTCGAGATCGTCGTAGGTCAGAGGCCAATCTTCGAGGGTAGTTCCCTCGACAGTTCCGTATTCGCTCCGCATGCGGAAGTCGACAGGCGGCCGCCTCCACATCAACGCGCCGTAGAGCAACTGTCCGCCTCCCACCGCGGCGGCGCTCGAGGAGAACTCCCAATCCCCGGTTTCCACCAGTCGAAACGGTTCGTCGTCGCTGTAGCGGAACTCCCTGGGGCCGAACTTCTCCTCTCCACAAACAGGGGAACGGACCATTCCCGAGACCTGAGACGTCAACTCGTCGTGCAGGGCGTGTTCTTCGGGATTGATCTCGGGCCCGCGCTCGAGAACGGTAACGCGCAGGCCCGCCTGAGAGAGTTCCTTTGCCAGCACGCCCCCGGAGGCCCCCGCACCCACAATCACGGCGTCGACTACGTTGCTTTCCATCGAGGTTTCTCAACCCGCTTTGCGAAGGAAATCGGTTGAGGGAAATAGTAGACCTCTGTGCGGCGGGACACAATCCGAAAAACGGGACGGTGGGAGGCGGAAGGGCAGTTCACCTCTCCGCTCCGGCAACCACGATCCCGGCGCCTTCCTTGATCGTGAGGATGCGATCCACCGAGACATCGGTAAAGCGCTCGACCTTACCGGTGAGCGGCCAGGTCACCTCCAGCGTGTCGACCAGGGAAGCTGTCCCCAAGCCGAAGTGAAGCCGCAGGTCGCTCTGAGACATGACGCTTCCACCGCTCACAACCTCCCGGATCTGAGCCCGATCGCCGGTAACGGCGCGAACGCGCGCACCGATTGCGGACCGGTTGGTACGGGTCCCAATCAGAGCCACACCCAGCCAGTGGTGCCCGGTGCGCGAGTCGCATCGGAGAAGGGAGGGGCGGTCGTTCATGTTCAGCACCAGAACGTCGACGTTGCCGTCGTTGTCGAAATCACCGAAGGCGCAGCCGCGACTGGAAAACCTCTGGGTCACTCCCTCTCCCATTGCCGCGGAGATATCTTCGAACCTGCCGTCCCCCAGATTCCGGTACACCAGCCGGGGCGTCTTCATCGGGATGTCGATACCTAGGGCATCTACATTGGGGTAGACGTGGCCCGTCACGTGGAAGATGTCCAGCCAGCCGTCGTTGTCGACATCGATGAATCCGGCACCCCAGTTGACGTACTGTGTGTTCATCCCGAGGCCGGCCCGGACCGCGACATCCCGGAAGGTTCCGTCGCCGTTGTTCTGATAGAGATTGCAGGTGTCGTACTGAAAATTGGTCTTGAAAATATCGAGCCAGCCGTCGTTGTTGAAGTCTCCTACGGCGATTCCCATCCCCGCCTGCTCGGTACCGTTTTCGCTGAACGCAACCCCTGCCGTCAGGCCGATTTCTTCAAAGGTGCCGTCGCCAAGGTTGCGGAAGAACAGACTCGCGCGAGAATCCACCGCAACGTACACGTCGGCCCAGCCGTCGTTGTCAAAGTCGGCCGCTACCGCAGTGATCGAATAGGCCGGTCCTGGAGCCAGGATTCCGGACTTCTCGGAAACATCTTCAAACGTCCCGTCTCCGTTGTTGCGATAGAGGATATTGCTGCCTCCGGGAAGCCCTCGAGGTCCGCACATGACCG
Organism: uncultured Acidobacteriota bacterium; assembly: GCA_964422565.1. Taxonomy (GTDB): domain Bacteria; phylum Acidobacteriota; class UBA6911; order RPQK01; family JAPXNP01; genus CAYRCA01. The sequence goes on from CAYRCA010000029.1 coordinate 12,228, forward strand.
GGATCCCCTTCCAAACACAGTCGGGACTGTCTCCAGGCTTGGGCACCTTGCTGAGATCCAGTTCGATATAATTCGCCACGAACAGGTCCAGGTTCCCGTCTCGGTCGTAGTCGAAAAAAGTGCAACCCGACGCCCAACGGACCCGGTCGCCGCGGACGCCGGCCTGCTCGGAGACCTCCTCAAATGTACCGTCGCCCTTGTTCCGGTAGAGCGCGTTGTATCCCCAGTCCGACGTGAAGAGGTCGTTCCACCCGTCATTGTCGAAATCGCCGACGCAAACGCCGGTCTGCCATCCGGAGCGAGCCAGCCCCGATTTCGCGGTCACATCCTCGAACCGCCTGCCTTTGAGATTGCGATAGAGGCGGGAGGTGGGCATCTCCTTGTCCGGATAGTCTTCGTCCAGGCGAAGGCCGTTCGTGAGGTAGATGTCCAGCCAGCCGTCGTGGTCGAAATCGAAGAAGGCCAAGCCATTCCCCTTGGTCTCGATGATGTACAGCTTCTCCTCGATCCCTCCCCAGACGTTGGGTTCCGTCAATCCCATTTCCTCGGCAACGTCGACAAACTGAACCGAGGGTACAGCCGCATTCCCGGATTCCGGGCTTGCCGCAAGGAAGGAGGTAGATGCGCTCGACAGAGTGAGCAGCGTCAGTACAGCGGCCTGTTTGAGACAGGGGATCCTTACCGCCACAATTGCGCTCAGTCTAACACAGGGCTCGCTCCACTCCGACGCGGGACTGAGAGAGCGTGTCCGCTCACCAACCATTGCTTCTGCTAAACTGGGTGCTTCGATTTGATTTCACTGGTGGAGCGTATCTGGGAAAGGACCCTCCCTCCATCACCGCTGGGAGTCGGATTCGCGCGTGAGAAGACTGCCGATTTTAGCCATTCGGCGCGGCTTTGGCTTCGGCTTACTCTCGTTGACCCTTGCGGCCCTGTTTCCCGTTTCCGTCGAAGCCTACATCGGTCCGGGGGCGGGAATCGCATTCGTCTCCTCGCTTTTCCTCGTGCTCGTATCCTTCGGCTTGGCAATCTTCGCGTTGCTGACCTGGCCTTTCCGTTGGCTGTATCGGACGATCAGATTCCGTCGGGCGCTCAGCGGAAGTCGGATTCGCAGATGCATCGTCCTGGGGCTGGACGGTCAAGACCCCGAGTTGACCGATCGATTTCTCGCCGAGGGCCTGCTACCGAATTTCGATCGTCTCCGAAAGCTGGGCTGCTACCGCCGTCTCAGAACAAGCCTGCCGGCTGAATCGCCCGTAGCCTGGTCGTCCTTTCAGACCGGATGTAATCCGGGTCGCCATCGAGTCTTTGACTTCCTCGTTCCCAATCGGAAGACGTATCTGCCGGAACTCTGTTCGGCGCGAGTCGAGCCCTCGTCGCGTCAAATCCGGATTGGGCGGTATCGAATCCCGCTGGGAAGACCCCACATCCGTTTCGAGCGAAAGAGCCGCTCATTCTGGAGGGTCCTTTCGGACCACGGCATCTTCAGCACCATCCTGCGGGTTCCCATCACGTTCCCGCCCGAGAAGTTCAACGGTCTGCTGCTCTCGGCGATGTCGGTTCCCGATCTGAGAGGGACCCAGGGCACATTCACGTATTTCACCAGCGATCCGGAAGACCACAATCGAGTGACGGGGGGGATGATCGTGCCGGTTAGTCTGGAAAACGGATCGGCCAAGGCCCTCCTCACGGGTCCCGAAAACCTCTTCCGCACCACGGGAGAGATGCTCAGCATCAACCTCGAGGTTACACTTCCCAAGAATGGATCGCCCGCGGTTCTCAAACTGGACAGTCGCGAAATCGAACTTCCCCTGGGCGGCTACACTCCCTGGATAACCCTGGATTTCCGGGCGGGTCTCGGCACTCGCGTGCGCGGTATCTCCCGCTTTCTGCTCCGGCAGGCGGAACCACACCTGAAGCTGTACATGACGCCCATCAACATCTCTCCGGCCAGACCGGTCCTGCCAATCTCACATCCCTGGAGCTACGCTCTCTACCTCGCCAGGACTCAAGGCGACTACGCCACTCTTGGTATGGCGGAGGACACTTGGGCACTGAATGAGCGGGTCCTCGACGAGGGGGAGTTTCTACGGCAGGCGTATTCGATCCACGAAGAGCGGGAGCGAATGTTTTTCGACGCATTCGAGAAAACGCGGCAGGGCCTTCTGGTCTGCGTGTTCGACATTACCGACCGCCTGCAGCACATGTTCTTCCGCTACCTCGACAACGGTCATCCCTCCAACCGCAACAAAGACACCGAGCGCCACCGGGATGCTATCCGAGACCTGTACCGCCGCATGGACGCTCTCGTGGGGCGGGTGCTCGATCAGATCGACGAAGACACGGTGCTGTTCGTCATGTCGGACCACGGCTTCAAGAGTTTCCGTCGAGCGGTTAACCTGAACAGCTGGCTGAAGGAGCGGGGCTACCTTGTCCTGGAAGACGGGGAGACCAACCGCGACTGGTTCGAGGGAGTTGATTGGACGCGGAGCCGGGCCTATGCCGTCGGTCTGGGCGGCATTTACCTCAACATGCGTGGCAGGGAGGCGCAGGGAATCGTCGAGCCCGGAGCCGAGGCGGAATCCGTGAAGAAGGAAGTCGCGAAACAACTCGAGATGCTGGTGGACCCTGAGGATGGTTCTCGGGCGGTGGGCCAGGTGTACGACACCCGGGTCGCGTACCGGGGCCCCTATTCCGATGAAGGCCCCGACCTGATCGTCGGCTTCAGGCCCGGATACCGTGCCTCGTGGTCCAGCGCTACCGGCGGGATTACGACGGAGGTATTCGAGGAGAATACGAAAAGCTGGAGCGGGGACCACTGCATGAATCCGGCGGACGTCCCCGGCATCTTCTTCGCCAATCGCAGTGTTCAGGCGGAAGAGGTGGATATTACGGATATCGGGCCGACCATCCTCGATCTTTTCGGCGTCCCGGTACCGGATTATTGTGATGGAGGGCCCTTGCTCCCTTGATGAAGAAATACGCGTTCCCGATCAGGGCTGGAATCCTGGCGCTCATCCTGGCGGGTTCCGCCTGTTCGAGTCCGGAACCGCCGTCTCACAAGGTGATCGTCCTGGGGATCGACGGAATGGACCCGCTCCTCTTGCAGAGGTATCTGGAAGAAGGGGCTCTCCCCCATTTCCAGCGCCTGATACGGGAGGGGGACTTCAAACCTTTGCAGACCACCATGCCGCCCCAAAGCCCCGTCGCCTGGTCGACCTTCATCACCGGTCTGCCTCCTGAACAGCACGGCATCTTTGACTTTCTGCATCGAGATCCCGAAACCATGATCCCCGAGTTCTCCATGGCGAAGACCCGGGGATCCGAGTGGAACATTCGGCTCGGCTCCTGGTTGATTCCTTTGAGGGGAGCGCGAATCGAACGACTTCGGAAGGGAAGGGCCTTCTGGGAAATCCTGGCGGACCACGGGGTCCCCAGCACGATCTTCCGGATGCCGGTTAATTTTCCACCGGTACCGGCGGGGAAAGCCCTTTCGGGAATGGGAACTCCCGATATCCTGGGAACATCGGGAACCTTCAGCTATTACACCGACGAATGGTTCCCCGATGACTACTCCATTCCGGGCGGACGCATCTTTCGGGTCCGCGTCAACAACTACTCCGTCAGTTCCCAACTGGTTGGGCCGCCGAATCCCTACCGTCGTGAAACCCTCGAAGAACCCGAGGGTCTTAGAGAAACCAGTCCGCCAATGACGGCCGATTTTCGTGTCGCCCTGGATCCCGAGCTGCCCTTGGCGAAGATCGAGCTACAGGATGAAACGTTCATACTTGAGGAAGGTGAGTGGAGCGACTGGATCCGAGTTCGGTTCGAGGCTATCCCCCACTTGTCCGGCGTGGCGGCTATCGCCCGATTCTATCTCCAGGGGGTGCATCCGGATTTCCGCCTGTACGTGACCCCCCTGCAGATCAGCCCGGACGAGCCCGCGATGCCGATTACCTACCCCGCCACTTGGAGCAGGGAGCTGTACGAGGCACTGGGTTACTTCCACACCCAGGAACTTCCCGAGGACACCAAGGCATTTTCCGAAGGGATCTTCAGCGGTCGCGAGTTCTGGGAGCAGTTGCAGTTCGTGTACCGCGAACAGCGGCGGGCTCTGGACCATGCGCTCAACGAGTTCAGCGAAGGCCTGCTGTTCTTCTACTTTTCGAGCCTGGATCAAGGCTCGCACATGTTCTGGCGTTACAACGACCCGAGTCACCCGATGTACCAATACGACGAAGTGCTGTCGAAGGCGCTTCCCGTCCTGTACCGGCAGATGGACGAAGCCTTGGGGCAGGTGCTTGAAGCCGTGGACGACCAGACCACCGTCATCGTCATGTCCGATCACGGATTCTGCCCCTTCAACTGGGAAGTCAACCTGAACTCATGGCTGGCGGAGAAGGGCTATGTGAAGTTCCTTGATTCGGAAGAAGCACCGGCCGGGCCCCTTTTCGCGGGTGTGGATTGGGCCCGAACGGAAGCCTACGCCCTGGGCTTG